>DASWNL010000369.1:0-5646 GCA_036399215.1 Abditibacteriaceae bacterium | reverse complement strand
AACCTTTAGTGCCCATTGCAATGAATTCAAGCGGCTTTACCACCATGCCTTCGCCACCCTGTGACGTAAGGTCATCCCACCAGCGCACGCCTTTGTCGCAACTGTTTTCATCATTCGTTTCCACAATATAAAATGGCGTGGCGATGAACAGTTCATCACTGGCTAAACGCGCTAAGGTTTCCATATGCCAGCGATGGTTTTTATCAATATGAACCGCGCCTTCGGAGGCCAACAGATGAAACGGCGCCAGCTTTAAATCTTCGAGGCCTTCGACGGGCCAGCAATAGTGGCGATAGGCTTCCCGAAACTGCGCGGCACGCTCGGCTTTGGTGCGCATGGAGTGCAAAAGGCCCAAAGCATCTTCGCCACCTTCGCGTAATGATGTTTTTTCTAAAGTAGCAACGGCACTACGAAGGGAAGCTTGCGCCGCCGCACCAACAGCCGCATATTGATTTTGCAACAGCTCCTGCGCTTTAGCCGACCAGGGCATCAGTTCGCAATCGAAGCAAAACCAATCGGAGGAAAATTCTTCCCAAAAATGTTCGCGCGTCAGTGTCTCACACAAGCGATGTAACAAAGCGCGTTCAAGATTCGCATTATTAAAAAATCGTCGTCCGGTTCTCGTATAAATAACGCCATCTTCGCCTGTAGTAATTCCGAATCTTTGCCGGGCAACTTCACTATCGCGGCAGATAATCACAACTGCACGCGAACCCATGTGCTTGGCTTCGCATATGACTTCTTGCACGCCTTCTCGGCGATAGTAAGCGAAGGCTTCATCAGGATGTTCGAGCAGGCCTTCATGCTTTGTGGTTTCGCTGGGCGACATGGTGGGCGGCAGGTAAATGAGCCACTTGGGATCAGAAGCGAAGCGGCTCATGATTTCCAGCGCGGCTGTGGCATTCTCTTCGCGAATGGTCATGCGCTTCAAAAGGCGCGTTTCGAGGAAACGCTTGCCGCCTACGTCTTGCAAATCCAAAATGTCGTCGTGCTGTTGCTGCGGAGAAAGGGCCGTTTCTTCTATCAAAAACGGACGGCCCGGTTCGGCATAAACGGCGTGCGATTTTACCTGCACCAGTTCGCGTTCGGGCCAGCGCAATGCCGACAGGCTGCCACCAAAAACGCAGCCGGTATCTATGTTGATGGTGTTGTTGAGCCACTGCGCCCGGCCAATCGGCGTGTGGCCGTAAACCACAGTCGCCGCGCCGCGATAATCTTTGGCCCAATCAAGGCGCACCGGCATATCGTATTCATCTTTTTCGCCCGTCGTATCGCCGTAAAGCGCAAAACTACGCACCCGCCCGCCGCTGCGATTATGCATTTTTGCGGGTAGGCCGGCGTGCGCAATCACAAGTTTTCCATCCGTCAAAACAAGATGGCTGGGCAGAGATTCCAGAAAACGCATAGTTTGCTTTTTAAACTCGTCGCTTTCGTTTGCCAATTGCTCTAAAGTCTGCTTCAAGCCATGCGTTTCTGTGCCTTTGCCGTCGCGCAATTTGCGCACAAGCCGCGCATCATGATTGCCCGGCGCACATAAAGCGTTGCCCTCTGCGACCATATTCATCACTAACTTCAAAACGGCGGGAGAATTAGGGCCGCGATCAATTAAATCGCCAACAAAAAGAGCCTTGCGTCCAAAGGGAGGTGTTGCCGAAAAAGTAGCTGGCGCGACCTGATAATCCAACTTTTGGAGCAGTTCACACAACTCATCGTAACAACCATGAACATCGCCGAAAATATCAAAGGGGCCGCTTTGGTTTTTGAAATTAGAAGGCAGTGGCGCGCGCGAAATCTGCACGCTTTCGATCTCTTCAGGCGAGCGCAAAATCCAGGTTTCGCGCACACCTTCTTTGGCTAATTTTCCCAGGGAGCCGCGTAAGGCACGCATTTGGTTGTGGACAACATGCGGCCCAAACTGCCGGTTAGGCCGCACAGCATTGCGCTCATGGCAAAGGGCTTCCGGCATATTTAAAACAATGGCAACAGCGCGCACATGATGCTCTTTCGCCAAAGCTAACAGAGGGCGGCGTGCTTCGGCTTGAACATTAGTGGCATCTATGACGGTGAGCCTACCCGCAGCCAGACGCTTGCTCGCGATGAAATGCAAAACCTCAAAGGCCTCTTTGCTGGCGGCCTGCTCATTTTCATCGTCGGCAACTACACCACGATAAAAATCGGACGACAAAACTTCTGTTTCACGAAAGTGCCGCCGCGCAAAACTGGACTTGCCCGAACCCGACGCGCCCATTAACAAAACCAAACACAACTCTGAAAGCACAATTTGCATAGATTTGATCAGTATCACAAATGTTAATTTAAAGGCGTCGGTGCATATGACGGGGCGGCGTTACTCCATTCGGCGGCGTGTGATTTGCAAAACGGGCGGAATCGGATTTCAGAGGAATCCTCAAGGAGAAATCAATGTTAACCCGAACCACCCCGACGGCGTTAGAGCGCATCACACGCCCTGTTGCCCTCTTGATTATCACGTCGCTCGTTTCACCGGTGCTTTTAGCCGGTTGCGGCAACAATCAACAGGCCGCAGCGCCGCCAGCGCGCGATGCCACGCCAGGCGAAATGGCACGCATCAATCCCGGTGCCGCCCCAACCCGTCAGGGCATGAGCACCAGAAAGAAATTGGTGCTTTTAGCCGGGGCCGCCGCGCTCTATTACATGTATAAAAAGAAGCGCGATGCCAACAACAGGCCCACCAATGTGCAGTATTACCTGTCGGAGAATGGTCGCATTTACTATCGTGACCCCAGGAACCCCCGCCAGGCCATCTGGGTTTCGCCGCCCCGCCAGGGATTTCAAGTTCCGGCAGATGAGGCGATGCAATACGAAGGGTTTCAAGGCTACAACGGCAGCAACAGTGGCCGTGAAGATTTCAATGGCTTAATCCCAACGCCGCCATCGAATTTTTGATAGTTATGAATAAGGAGATGTTATGAATCCACTTGATTTACTTTTTGGGCAAGTGCGTCGTGAAATCGAACAGCACGCCTCACCCAACACGCCCGGCCCCAGTTACGATGCGGGAGGACTCCTCAACATTCTGGGTGGCCTGTTTGGTCAACAAGCGCAGAACCAGGGTCATAACTTTGACCCTGATCAGGCCTATAATCAGGCCGCCGACTATCAACCTCAATACGGTAATGTGTTGCCCGCCTCACAAGACCCTTATGGTGATCCCGCTGATCAGGGAGGCGGACAATATGGCAATGTGTTGCCCGCCTCGCAAGACCCTTATGGTGATCCTGCTGATCAAGAACGGCGTTAAGGAAATATCTAAAGAACAAGAAGCGCGCAGAGAAATTTCTCTGCGCGCTTCTTGTTCTTAAAGGCTGTTTAACGCGCGGCGCGCACCAAATTTAGCGTAACAATAGCCTGACGATGCAAGTCGGTAGCACGATTGAAGACAGTTGTATCGGCGGTTTCGAGAAACATGATGTAATTGCCGAATGCCTGTGTCATCAAATCGGCGGCGAAGATGCGTGAGTTGTGATTTTGTCGATGCGTTAGCGTTGGAGCCACCATGATTTTAATGGTGTCCTGCGCCATGGTGAGATCGTCGCGCAGTCGGGTCATTTGGAGTAAAGCTTGTTCGCGCGGAACCCCACCCTGGGCCACTCCGCCTGCTAACCGCGAGGCTTCTTTTCCTAAAGTAGACAGAGTGCGGTCAAAACCTTCCACGACAAAACTGTAGTGCGCCGGGTCTATGGTCACCTGAGCCATACTTTGCGTTTTCCACACCTTCGACCACGCGCTAAATGCCGCTTCTTCCTGGTTGGGCAAGCGCAAGAGCGACTGGGCCAACAGAAACTGCAACTCTTTTTCGTCGGGATATAATCGCGTCATGCGATCCAGCACACTAACGCCTTCTTTGTAACGGCCTTGCGCCACCAACTGCGAAGCGATGTCGCGCATCACGCCGGGGTCATCTTGCGGCGCTAACAGCAAAGCGCGGTCAAGATGAATACGCGCATCGGCTTCGGCTTCGGAGGCTCTGGTTTCGGCATTGCTTTTACGAAATAGCTCGGCGCGTCCCCACTGCGTCACGGCATAGGCTAAATGCAACTCCGCCGATTCATACCCTAATGCTAAAGCGCGCTTGGCGGCGTCCAGTGCGCGCGGCCAATCGGGCACAGTGCCTTTGGTGTAAGCGATAGCAACTTTTGTCCAGACCTTGCCATCGGAAGGCTTCAACTGCGCCGCACGCGCGTATTCGCTGGCTGCTCCTGAGGAATCTCTGAGGCCCAGCATATCACCCAGCATGACATAGGCTTCCACTTGATTCACATCTAACGCCAGTGATTGGTTTAACAAGTCAATGGCTTCATTTTGCAGGCGCGTTGCTTCGCCGGGGTTTACCTGCATGATAGCCGTCTGAGCGATCATCTCGCGCGCTTTATTCAAGTAACTGAGTGACAGTTGTCGCTTCTCTTCCGGCATAACCGGCTTCCAAACTGCCGCAACCTTTTCGACAACAGTGCGCTCGGTAAGAGCGGCGGCCTCGTGCATGGCGGCTTCGTTTACACCTTTTTCATCGAAAACCAGAGGCTCGCCCGTTTCGCGCAGAGCATCAGTGATGACGATGCCGTAAGTGACTTCTGTCGTCGGTGAAGCAACACCGTTGGAGTTTGGCGCTGTGCGTGGTAGCAGGGCCAACGTGATGACACCTCGATAGCCCAAAGCCTGCCCCAGACGCGCGGAGTTTTGAATGACGGTTCGCAAATTTTCATCATCCGCCGTCATCTTACCAGCCACCATAAGGCGCCCCATCGCTTCCTGCAAATTATCAAGCGTGCGCTGCGAAAGACGATGACCATTTAAAGCGCGCAGAATCGGCGCGCCGTCAAAGCCGGTTGTTAAAACATCCACGCTTCCTGCTTTTAGCAAGGCACGCCGTAGCGGCACAGCAGCGCCCTGAGCACGACTAACACGAGCGGGTGCGAGTGAGCTGAAATTATTTTCTTCGGCTGGTGTGCCGGGCAAGCCGGGAGCAATGCCTGTGGCCGGTCTCGCCGGCACGCCCACAGGTGGCACGGCTTCGGGAAAATCTGGAGGACGCGTATCGGGAGGAACAGCCCGCCGCGGCTCCGGCCCCGGTAAAATGCGGTCAGGCGTTGACTGCGCCAGATGAACAGCAGGGCGCGCGAACGCTCGCCAAAAGGGAGCTTGATTCCCTGGCCACTCCAAAGGGCGAATACTGGCCGGCGGATGAAGAGGATCAACAGAATCTTCTTCACGCGATGGTGCGCGTGGTGCCGGAGACACGCGGGGCGCCGTTAACGGCTTGCTTGGCACAAGCGAAGCTGTGGGCAAACCCGGCGGTGCCGTTCGCACGGTTTCGCCTGACGCCGGAACCAGAGGCAAAGAAACACCGCCGGATGACACCGGGCGCGCTGAAAGAGTGGCAGGATCAATATCATTCAAGGCCACAATCAGGAAATTCAATCCCGCCAGCGGTGCCGGAGCAGGAGTCTGTGTTGCGCTATTAGAAGCCGAGTTTATTGCCGGCGAAGTTGATGCCGCATTTGGCCCGGCGGATGATGAGGGACGCGGAGTCGAACGTTCGGCAGCATATCCCTCCAAAACAAATAACGGCATAACAATCGTCAGGCAGATTACCGCGCACAAACGGAG
>DASWNL010000368.1:0-15346 GCA_036399215.1 Abditibacteriaceae bacterium | reverse complement strand
TAAAACTAACTTTCATCGCGAAACTTAACGAAGAAAAGCGAGCGGAAGTCCCGCTGATTTTATTGTGGTTTTACAAGAGGAGCATCCGTTGCCAGTGCGCTGATGATGCGCGGCGTAACGAAGACGACCAGTTCGGTGTTGACGGTGTTTTTCTTGCGCGAGCGACCCAGAAAGCCGATGAGCGGCAAGTCGCCGAGGAAGGGGATTTTGCGGCGGATAGTTTGTTCCTGATTCAAAGTCAAACCGCCGATGGCGATGGTTTCACCGTCTTTAACGCGCACTGTTGTATCGGCGCGGCGCGAGGACAAAACCGGCAAGCCGGTCGCGAGGTCAAGTTCAGTGATATTTGAGACTTCAGGCTGAATGCGTGTAGTCACTTCACCGTTGCCGCCGGTTAAAGGCGTAATACCAAGCTTAACGCCTACGTCTACAGGCTGAATACGCGTCTGGGTTTGGCCAAAGGAGTTGAACTGCGTCAGGATAAAACGCTGCGCGCCGATGAAAATATCAGCGCGGCGGCCATTGACAACTGCCATTTGAGGACGCGCACGCACACGGGCTTTGCCCCGCAATTCAAGGGCTTTCAGGTTCACTTCAAAGTTGCGCGGCAGCTTGCCGATGCTGGAATAGTTGATGGTGCCGGTGGTGTTGTTTAGCGCAGAAAACTGCGTCGGATCGGGGCTGCCCAAGAGCAAGCCTCTTTCGCTGTCGGTTGTGTCGGTCAGTTCAACGGCGATGGCTTCGATGAGAATCTGCGGCGAGGGCACATCCATCTTTTGCAAGTCCGCGCCGATTTTTGCCAGCATCTGCGAAGGCGCTGTCACCACAACCGCGTTTTGCTCCGAGTTGACTTTTACATAGGAAAACAAGAAGTTCGGCAACAAGCCTGAAGCCGTGGCAGCCTGTGTGTTTTGCATACGAAATGAAGCCGTATTGGATAAGTGATAAGTCGCCAGGTCGCGCGCTTCACCTTCACTCATCATGTAGATGTCGTTGATGCGCGAAAGAGCTAAGCCATAGCCGGTGGCGATGGATTGAATCACTGCGACAGCATCCAGATTCTTCAAATTCAAACTAACTTTGCGATTGACAGCATCATCTACAGCGATAGCAAGGCCGGTTTGCTGCGCAATGGACGCCATCAACTGATGAATATCAGCGCGCACGGCACGAACGGTCAGGCGCCCGTTTTCAAACTTAACGTTGGTGGAAGTGTCGGGCCGTGCCCCAGGGTCAGTAGCGTCCGGCTCGTCGTTATCGGGCCGCTCAACGGTGCGATCAGATTGAACGGTGATGAGAACGCCCTGACCGTCCGGTGTGCGCGTAAAGCTGGCATTGGTTGAAACGAAGTTCGAGATTTGCATGAACACGCCGATGCCGCCAACCGCACCCTGCGGCGTGGAGAGTTGAATATATGAAACCGGGTAGCTGTTGATGTTGAAGAAGTTCTTGCCCGTGCCGTTGC
Source organism: Abditibacteriaceae bacterium (assembly GCA_036399215.1). Taxonomy (GTDB): domain Bacteria; phylum Armatimonadota; class Abditibacteriia; order Abditibacteriales; family Abditibacteriaceae; genus DASWNL01. The sequence continues at coordinate 13,881 of DASWNL010000368.1, read as the reverse complement.
GCGCATCGGGAAAGGTGATTGTCATCTTAGAGCCGCTGGGGTCGGCGTTGCGATACTGCAAAATGCCGTCGGCAGTGATCTTCACCTGCACGCCGTTGGAGAGCGGCGTGATAACAATTGAGTTAATGGTGGTATAAGAACGCCCACCGTTTTGCGCCTGTGCGGCCAGCGGAAACAACAAAAGACAAAAGCAAAAAAAGATATAGCGAAAAAGCATGATAGTAGGGGCGCACAATTGTGCGCCCTTGTTTTGTGGCCGACTTAATGGGGCGCAATCCGACCCGCAAGCGGGTGCCCCGGCGCCCCTACGATGGTTTTACGATTCGGTTTCTTCAGATTGAGGCTCGGAGAATTCGCCCAGCTTGCGAAAGCGGGCGTAGCGTTGTTCGAGCAACTCTTTAGGTTTGAGGCCGGAAAGCTCCTCTAAGTGGCGCTCAATGGTGTCGCCCAAAGTTTTGGCAAGGCCAGCCATGTCGCGGTGTGCGCCGCCTAAAGGTTCGGGCACGACTTCTTCAATCACGCCCAAACGCACGGCATCTTCGGCGGTGATTTTGAGGTTTTCCGCCATCTGCGAGGCTTTACCGGAATCGCGGTAGATAATCGAAGCGCCGCTTTCAGGGGCGATGACCGAATAGTAAGCGTGTTCCAGCATCAAAACGCGGTCGCCATAAGCTGTGGCAATGGCGCCGCCCGAACAACCCTCGCCGGTAATGACCACGATAATCGGAACAGGCAGGCCGCTCATCAGCATAATGCTGCGCGCAATGGCTTCCGAAATGCCGCGCTCTTCGGCTTCTGGTGAACAAGCCGCGCCCGGTGTATCCACAAACGAAAGAACCGGCTTGTGAAAGCGGGCTGCCAGTTCCATAACACGCCCGGCTTTGCGATAGCCTTCGGGCGATACCATGCCGTGATTGCGGTGGATGCGTTCTTTGGTGTCGCGGCCTTTCTGATTGCCGACAATGGCTACGCCGCGCCCGCGAAAACGGGCCAGGCCGGCAATCATAGCACCGTCATCGCCATAAGAGCGGTCGCCATGCAGTTCGACCCAGTCGGTGCATAAGCGGTCTATGAAGTCCAGCGTATAGGGCCGTTTGGGATGCCGTGCCATCTGCACTTTGTCCCAGGGAGAGAGGCTGGAAAAAATATCTTCCATCAGCTTGCGTTTGCGCGCTTCCAGACCATCTATCTTGGTGGAGAGGTCTATTTTTTCCTTGACGGCGAGTTCTTTCAGAGCAGTAATCTGTCCTTCCAGTTCGACCAGTGGTTCTTCAAATGGCAGCCAACGAGAGAGCATGATGATAATTTTGAATTTTGAATTTTAAATTTTGAATGATTCTTTAATTCAAAATTTAAAATTCAAAATTAAGAATTAGTCCAAGAGTAGTCCCAAGATCTGGGCGATGGTTTCTTTGAGTTTGGCGCGCGGCACGATGAGGTCAAGTTGGCCGTGCTCCATTTGAAAGTCAGCGGATTGAAAATCTTTGGGCAGTTTAATGCGCAGGTTCTGTTCGATCACGCGGGCGCCGGTAAAGCCAATCAAAGCGCCCGGCTCGGCAATGGTAATGTCGCCTAAGCTGGCAAAACTGGCCTGCACACCGGCGGTGGATGGATCGCTTAAAACGCAAATGTAGGGCACGCCGGTTTTATGCAGTTTGCCGACGGCTGCCGAAGTTTTCGCCATTTGCATCAGGCTGAGTAAACCCTCGTGCATACGTGCCCCACCCGTTGAGGTGACGACAATCGCCGGACGCTTTTGGCTGGCGGCGCGCTCGAAGAGGCGCGTGATCTTTTCGCCCAGAACACTGCCCATCGAGCCGCCCATAAAGGCGAAATCGCTGGCGCCGATAGCCACCTTGCGGCCTTCGAGCGTAGCCGCGCCGATGATGCACGAATCTTTCAGGCCGGTCTTTTCTTGGGCCGCAGCACGCTTGGTGTTGTATTCAGGAAACTGCAACGGGTCGCGCGGCTCCAGGTCGGCATCCCATTCTTTAAAGGAATCTTCATCGGCCAACATGGCTACGCGGTCGCGGGCGCCCAGACGAGCGTGATGACCGCAACGCGCACAGACTTTTAAGTCGCGCTCCCATTCTTTGGTGACCAAAAGCGCGCCGCATCCGGTGCATTTGATCATCAAATTGTCAGGAATATGATGTATCCGAGCCATTCAACTTCAGTTCAACTTCGATTTAACTTCAAATTAACCTCAAATAGCTTCCCCTATTTAGAGTGCTTAAACAACCACCAAAAGGCAATTCGCAGATATAGCAGTGTGTCACTTCGAGTGGAGCGGCACGAGTGAGCGCCCTCTGGGCAAGATCGAGGAATATTGCTGTGATACTATATGAGATGCCTCGCGGGTGCCCTTTGGGCGGGACTCGGCATGACACTAATTCTGAAGTTACGAGTTCCCTTGAGGCCTTTCGCCCACACGCCACCTTTGAAATAATCCCATTAGCATGAGTGAACCAGAGATATCCCCCGAACAAAACCCCGCCGATTGGCGCCCCCACACAACTCAATCCACTATTCGTCCCGATTTGCTGGCCGAGCGCCAGCAAATTGATGCTATAGATACGGAAATTCTGCGCCTTTTAAACGAAAGAATGCAGTGTGCCCTGCGCGTGGGCGCCATCAAACGCGAGCATGGCCTGCCTTATTTCGACCCGTCGCGCGAGCGCGCCATTTACGAGCGACTGCGGGTGCGCAATGAAGAAATCTTCCCCGATTCCAAACTACCGCCTTTAGCGATTACGGCTATTTACCGCGAGATTATTTCAGCCTGCCGCAACGCTGAGCATCCCGTCCGCGTGGCCTTTCTTGGGCCATCAGGCACCAATACCCAGGAAGCCGCCGTGCAATTTTTCGGTTCGGCCTTTACCGCCCTGCCCTGCGGCACGCCCGATGAAGTCTGCAATACCGTAGCGCGCGGCGTGTCGGGCGACATGGATCATGGCGCCGATTTTGGCGTTGTCGCCATCGAAAATTCGATTCATGGTCTGGTTTCGCCCACGCTCGATCTATTAGCCGATTCGCCGCTTATCATCTGCGCCGAAATTCAACTGATGATTCATCACTGTCTGCTGTCCAACTCCGATTTGGGCAGCATTACGGCGGTCTATTCGCACGAGCAAGCCCTGGCCCAGTGCCGCACCTGGCTCGGTCAGAACCTGCCCGGAGCGCGGCTTGTTCCCGTCACCAGCACAGCGCGTGGTGCCGAGATGGCTATGTCGGAAATCGGCGCCGCAGCGATTTCTTCAGCCCTGGCCGCCAACATCTACGGCCTGCAAATCGTAGCGCGCAATATTGAAGACCTGGCCAACAATCGCACGCGTTTTTTCGTAGTCGGCCCGCAAGAAGCCGCGCCCAACCCCACAGGCCGCGACAAAACTTCGATGTCGTTTCTGGTTTCGCACAAGCCCGGCGCCTTAGCCGATGTCTTGGAAGTCTTACGTGGGCACGGGGTTAATCTTTCGATGATCCAATCGCGCCCCAGCCGCCAGCAAGCCTGGGAATACCGCTTCTTCGCCGATCTGCAAGGCCACGTCTTAGATGAGTCTGTTAAAACCGCCCTCGAAGACTTGAAAAACCACACCGTCAGCTACAAAGTCATGGGCAGTTATCCCGAAGCCGGCTGAATTGGCTTTAAATAGATTGGAAACTAATGACAATTCACATCGGTAATATCGAGGACAATAAGGAAACGGCAGCAGAAAAACGCAAAAAAGAACGTCATGAGTTCTTCATTCGCTATTTAGCTATAGTTTTTCCCTTAATCGTTACTATGGTGCCCCTATGGCTAAAACAGCAGAGTGATAAGGCTAAGGATGTCACCAGACAACACACCGAATATCTTCAGAGGATTGAGGCGAATCGGAACGCACGTCGCGAAAGTCAAAAGCCCTTTTTGTCAAAGCAATTAGAGTTGTATTTTGAGGCGGCAAAAGTTACCGCTCGTTTAGCGAACACGACAGACAAAGCAGAACAAAAATCTTTGAAGATAAGGTTTAATGAACTTTACTGGGGTGAATTGGCAGTGGTCGAGGACGATAACGTAAAAGAAGCAATGGTAGCCTATGGCGCGTGTTTAGATAGGAAAGAAAATTGTCCTGCCCTGTTTCGAAAACAGTATTTATCGGAGTATCCTCCCCATAAATATCCAGACCGCGACCCAAGTAAAGTGCATTCTACGACCAGGCTTAAATTTTTAGCTCTATGTGTGGCGCATGCCTGCCGCAAATCGTTACGAGAAGGGTTTGATCGGTAAAAGCAAGATTATTTATTCAGAAAAACTATTTCATTCGCCACACTCGTCTTATTTTTCGTGAAACTACACTATAGCTAAAGCCATGAATATAAACAGCACTGATAGCACTTTTGTTGAAGAAATTCTTTCTCGTCCTCGCGGGCCGATTGAGCGGGCGGATGGGCGCATTTGCATTGGACGCGTGGGAGCGCCGGGTGGGCAGGAAGCGACCAGCGAATGTTTCACTTTCTGGGTGCCGCCGGATGCTTTAGTTGAAAAAACACAATTGGTCGCGTGCGAGAGCCGCATCGCCGGACAGGATTTCACCTTTTACGCGTTGATTGAAGAAGTGCATCGCTCGTCGCGCAAGCGCAATATGGGGCACGAAGTGGACGAGGCCGATGGTGACCTCACTTATGAGCCGCCTTTTGCAAGCGAAGGCTGCACCTGGGCGACAGCCGCTATTTTGCGAACCGAGCCAGCGGTTTATACGCCGCCGCGTGAACGCAGCGATATTCTGCTGGCCACGCGCGCCGATGCTGAAATGGCTTATCGCACCGATGAAGTCGAAGAGCGCAATCGCCTGCAAGTCGGGCTGATTAAAAACGGAGGCTCGCAAACCGCCGGGCCGGGCACTATTGATCTGGCTTATTTGTTGGGCGAAAACGGCGGGCACATGAACGTCAACGGCGCCGCTGGGCGCGGCACCAAGTCCAGCTTTTTGCTTTTTATCAATTACCTTTTATTGAACGAAGCGCGACGGAGGCAAAGAGCGGCGCCCTCGGATGAAAACCGCCTGCGCGTAGTGCCGATTATTCTCAATGTGAAGAACTACGACCTCTTTCACATGGACAGGCGCAGTTCTAAATTCAAAGAAGAACATTTGGCCGACTGGAAAGAGATTGGCATCGAAGACCCGCAGGCGTTTCAAAATGTGACTTATTATGCCGCGCAGATGCCGACCGGCACCTTGCCGGTGCCCACATCAGGGCGCGGTGATGTCAAGCCGTATTCGTGGAGTTTGCGCAACGTCATCGAAGAAGGCTTGCTGGCGTTTTTGTTTTCCGAAAGCGACGCGCACGACGCCAACTTCGGCGCGCTTGTGATGGACATCGAAAACCTGCTGACGCATGAAAAGCTCAATCATGACGGCAGCATCGCGCGCTCTTTAAATGCCAAGCCTCTGGGCAAAGAAGTGCCGAACTTCAACGATTTTAAAACCTGGGTTTATGATCAGTGTCTGGGCGAAACCGATGGCGCTTTGCGCGGCCATGTCAAAGGCACCTGGCGCAAGTTTTATCGGCGTTTATTGAAGTTAATGTATGATGGAAAAGGCGTTTTGCGCTTGAATGATGACGAAGGCAACCCTTTAAAAATCGTAGCCGGCGACACCTGCGACCCGATTGTGGTTGACCTCAATTCATTGTCGGCGCGGCCCGAATTGCAGCGCTTTGTGGTTGCCACCATTTTGCGTCAGTTAGTCGAAGCGCGCACCGGCACCAACGCGGTAAAAGGCTTGATTTATCTGGTCACTTTAGATGAATTAAATCGCTTTGCACCGCGCGGCGCGCGTGACCCGATTACGCAATTAGTCGAGCTGGTTGCGGCTGAGATGCGTTCGCAGGGCGTGATTCTCCTGGGCGCGCAGCAGCAAGCATCGAAGGTTTCAGATCGCGTGATTGAAAACTGTGGTTTGCGCGTGGTTGGTAAAAGCGGCTCGCTGGAACTTTCGCAGCCGGTGTGGAGTTTTCTCTCGCAAAGCGCGCGGCGCAAAGCTGAAAACTTGCTGCCAACGGAAAAGCTCATTGTGCAGGATAACTTCCGCGAGCCGATGCACATTCGCGTGCCGTTTCCCGCATGGGCCATGAACCCCAATGAAGCCATTTCACCAGCAACAATCGTTTCTCAAAATGGCGTGCATTCAAACGGAACATCGCCGAATGGCACTTCTCCCAATGGCGCTTCGCCTGTGAATTACAACGATATTTTTGACGATTGACTTTTGATAGGAACGCGGAGCTTCGCTACGCGGAAACAGCGGATTTGCGCGGAAGATCAAGGGGCAAATACATTTTTCAATCCGCGTTCATCAAAGCCGTTTCCGCGTAGCGAAGCTCCGCGTTCCTATTTCCCTTCTGAGACATGAAAATTTTGCATACCGGCGACTGGCATATGAACGACACGCTGGGCCGCGTGGATCGCTCGGCGGATATTTGCCAATCGCTTGAACAGATTGCCCATTATTTAGAAGAGCACGCCGTAGATGTAATGATCGTGGCCGGCGACTTGTTTTCCGAACGCAGCCGGCTCGATCAGATGCGCGGCGCCGTCGGCGAAATTCGCCGTATCTTTTTGCCGTTTCTCAATCGCGGTGGGAGCATCTTAGCCATCAGTGGCAATCACGACCGCGATGTGTTTTTTGAGATGCTGCGCGATGCCCTCGATTTGGTATCGCCGGTTGAAAAAAGCAGCGACGGCTTTTTGCCCGGCGGGCGGCTTTATATTTCTCCAACGCCGCGCCTGATGAAACTGCGTGATAATAGCGGTCAAGTCGTGCAGTTCCTGCTCATGCCCTACCCCACGCCGCGCTACTATCTGCGCGATTCCGACGCGCAATATAACACCGTCGAAGAAAAAAATCGCGCTGTTCAAACGCAGTTCAAGACTGCGCTCGAACAGCAGAAGACACGCATTGACGTGACGCAGCCTGCCGTTCTGATCAGCCATATTCATGTGCGCGGCGCGCAAACGCACAACCTTTATCGCGTCACGGAATTGGAAGATGTAATCTTCGAGCCGGGCGATGTGCCGACTTCATGGGCGTATGTCGCTTATGGCCATATTCACAAGCCGCAGTCCGCTGTCGAAGGCGCGCCGCATGTGCGCTACTGCGGCAGCGTTGAACGGCTCGATTTTGCCGAGCGCGTGGATGAAAAAAGTGTGGTGCTTTTTGAAATTGGTGCCGAAGGCTTAAAAGGCGCGCCACAAATTTTGCCTTTGGAAACCTCACCGATTTTGTATTTCAACATCGAAGACCCAGAGCGCGAAATCGCCGAACTGCGCACTAAATATGCAGACGACCCGCAAGCGCTTAAAGCTCTTGTGAAATACACACTGCGCTGGGAGCCGGGTAAGCATAACCGCGATGATTTATGCCGCCAACTTGGCGCTATTTTTCCGCGTTGGTATTCCCGCGATTTAATCGAAATTGGCCGCGATAACTTGGCCTCGGTGCGCACCGAACGTAGTGCGCATGATGTCGCCGGGACGGTGCGCTCGTATCTTAAAACCCAATTTGCCACGCTCCAACCGCAACAGCGCGATGATTTATTGCAACTGGGCGAAGAGTTGATTATGGAAGTTTTAGGCGGGACAAGCCCCTCAAATAACCCCTCACCCCCGGCCCCTCTCCCAGTTCGCTTCGCGGGAGAGGGGAGCATCAACTCTGATGTTTCTGCTCTTATACCAAGTGATGAAGCGTCTGAACTTATTCCCCCCGCTCCCGCGAAGCGAACTGGGAGAGGGGCCGGGGGTGAGGGCGAATGATTCCGATTCGCGTGCATTTGCGCGGTTTCATGAGCTACCGCAATGAGGCGACCTTTAATTTTGAAGGCTCCAAATTATGGATGCTTTCCGGCCCCAACGGCGCGGGCAAATCAACAGTTTTCGATGCCATCGGCTGGGTGCTTTACGGCGTGCATCGCGGCGGCAAGCAAAAGGCGCATGAGCTGATCAACCAAGGCTCCAGCAACCTCCTGGTTGAGTTTGATTTTCGTATCGGCGAGGACGATTATCGCGTCAGGCGCACCTTAGGCAAAACCGGCAAGCCGACCTTTCAGGCGTGGCATCTCAAAGGCCCCAATCCGCCTTCGGGCAAAGGCGTGCCCGGTGAAGCGCGCGCCATTTCCAACACCGATTACAAAGATGGCTTTGAAGATTGGATTAAGCAAGCCATTGGCTTAGATGACCTGACCTTTACAGCGTCGGTGATGCTGCAACAGGGCAAAAGCGACGCGCTTCTCGAAGCCGACCCCAAAAAGCGCCATGAAATGCTCTCGCAAATTGTGGGTTTGGAAGCCTACGAACGCTTGCATGAAAAGGCCGATAGTGAGCGAAAAGCCTTTGAAGGCGCCGCCAAAAATCTCCAGGCGCAGTTGGCCGGTTTGACACTGGTTGATGAGGCGCAAATTACCGAAGCCGAAGCGCAGGCCAAAGAGTGGGAAGCGCAGGCCAAAGCGGCGCATGAAAAGCACCTGCAATGGACGCAGCTTTTAGTGCGCGCCGAACGCTGGCAGGAGTTACGTGAGGAACAAGAAGCCATTGAGAACCATTTGCGTGAGGCGAAGGAGTTATTTTCGCGCGCCGAGCAAATCGAAGCCGATGCCGCACGCTTCAGCGACTTAACTGCTACGCTGCCGCGCTTGCGGGAAGTCTGGCAGGAGCGCGAACGCTTGCGCGAATGCGACGGGCTTATCACCACGAAAACCGCTCAACAACAAGCCGCGCAAGATGCTTTTCAAGAAGCGAAAACACGACTTGAACAGGCTCGGCAATTGTTAGCCGATTTGCAAGCGCAGCATAGCCAAACGCAAGCGCGCCGCGATGAGGCACGCGAGCAAGAAGTGGAGTTGCGCGGCCATCTGGGGCCTTTGGACGAACTGGAAAACGCGCGCCGCGAATTGCAAAGTCTTGATGCCGCACTATCGCGATTTGCCCTCGATTTAGATTCGCGCCTTTCGTTAGCCCGTGAAGTGGCCGAACGCGGTCAAGAAATTAAGAATGCGTTGCCCTGGCTCAGGCAATTTGCGTCTTCTCGCGCCAGTTTTCGCAATTTGAAAAACGAAGCCAAACAAACCGAAGCCGAACTTCAAGCCAAGCGCGCCGAACGGGAAAAATCCTTAAAACGCCTGGGCGAAGTGGAAACGCGCGAGCCGCAACTGCGCCAGGAAGTTCTAAACGCGCAAGAGCGCGCGACGGAGTTACACACCCTGCGCGAGCAGATTCGCAAGCGTGTGGAGCGCTTGAAAAGCCAGGAAAACCTGGCTGAATGCGAATACTGCGGCCAGCCTCTAACACCTGAACATATTGAAGCCGAAAAGAACCGCATTCGCGGCGAATTCGCCCAGGCCGGCGAAGAGTTGCAAGCCGCGCAAAGCAAACGCGATGAGCTACAAAATGAACAAGCGGAGTTGCAAAGCGAAAGTAAGATGCTCAACATTCGCTTGCAGCGCTTGAACGAAGACATTTATCGCCTCGATTGCAATGTCATAAAAGCCCGTGAACTGGGTGCAGGCGAAAGAACGCGCGGCGAAGAAGCCTTTGCTGCCTTGCCACCTGAGTATCAATTAAGAATTGAAGATTCCGGCGAAGGCAAATGGAATCAGTTAGCCATTAGCTTCTATCCTGACGACGATGATCTGAGCGAAGCCAGTCAGGCCGCGCAAGAAGCGGCGGCGGCGCAGGCCAAGCTGCAAAATCTGCAAAACCAAAAAGCCGAACGTGATGAACTGCGCGCCCGCCGCGCGCCTTTTGAAAGCATTCGCCTGGCTAAAGAAAACGAGTATCCGCCGGAGCGTGAAGCCCAAATCCGCGCTTTACACACACAAGCCAAAAGCGAATTAGAAGACGCCGCGCAAGCCTTATCCAACCTTGAAGCGCCGCTGCAAAGTGCCATGCGCGAAGCCGAAACCGCTCAAAGCCAAATCGAAGCCACCCGCGAAAAGCAGCAGCAGGCGCAAACCGAAGCCGCGCAAGAAACGGCACGACGCGAAGGCATAGAGCGCGCTTTGCAAAACGCGCTGAAAAACGTGCCCGCTTCCTGGCAAGACGCAACCGAGAATTTAAGCGCGACGCAATTGGAGGAGTGGCAAAGTGAAATGGCTTTGTTGCAAGGCGCCGATGAAAAACTGGCTTTGTTACAGGCCGCGCAACGCGATAACGCCGGACAATTAAAACGCTTGCGGCAAATCGAAGACGAATCCGATAACATTCCGGTCGCGGCGCGGCGGAGTGCCGACGACGTAGGCCGCGAAGAAAACCAGGCGCGCGGGGAGCATGAAAATGCTCTGGCGCAGCAGCGCACTTTTGAAAAAGAAAAACAGCGCCTCGAAGACTTAAAACAGCGCCGCGTCGAAGCCGAAAAGAACTTGAAAAAAGTTGAGAAGCAGGCGCAACTTTATAAAATCCTGGCTGAATATTTAGGTCGCGACCGCTTACAGCGATTTCTTTTACAACAGGCCGAAAGCGGCATCGTTTCCAATGCCAACCAGGTTTTAGATCGCATTTCGGGTGGCAGCCTGCGTTTGGAATTGCGCCACGATGGCAATGAACCGGCGGCCAAAAAAGTCACGGCTTTAGATTTATTGGCTTTCAACAGCGAAGCTGGAACTGACCCGATGCCGGTTTATTTATTGAGCGGCAGCCAGCGCTTTCGTGTGGCAGTTTCTTTAGCGCTTGGCATCGGCCAATTTGCGGGGACAGGCACGCGGCGCATCGAATCGGTAATTATTGATGAAGGTTTTGGCTCTCTCGACCAGGAAGGCCGCCGCGAAATCATCGAAGAGTTGCACAACCTCAAAGAAGAACTCAGCCGCATCATCTTAGTGTCGCATCAGGATGAATTCGCCGACGCTTTCCCGCATCGCTACGGCATCGAACTGCAAAACGGTTCATCGGTGGTGACGTTGATGGATGAGGTGTGATGAACCCCTCACCCCAACCCTCTCCCCGAACGCTGCGCTGAGGAGAGGGAGAACTAAGCTGCTTCACTCCGAATGTATTAATCGTGCAGAAGCGTATGAGCAATGTGCCCCCTCTCCTCAGCGCAGCGTTCGGGGAGAGGGTTGGGGTGAGGGGTGTTTGAAGATAGGTGGAAGCGAATCAATCGCTATGGTGAAATAGAGGCTATGAGTTTTCATCCGTCTTCACGCCGTTTTTCTGGTTTTACCCTGATTGAACTGCTTGTCGTTATAGCCATCATATCGCTCTTGGCGGCGCTTTTGTTTGCGGCGTTTTCGCGGGCGCGGGAAAATGGGCGCAAAACAAATTGTCTGAGCAACATGAAGCAACTGCAAATGGCAATCATGCAATACTCGGATGCCAACGATGAAACCATGCCGCTGACATTTGCCGATTTCGAGCCGCCTAACAACACCTGGGAGCCGGCCAACGGTGAGAAAGCGTGGATGGAAGCGATACAGCCACAGATTCAAAGCACGCAGGCCTTCCATTGCCCCAGCGATAACAGCGTAGCAACCAGCAGCGCCACCACCAGCGGCACCGATTACGCTTACAATGGCGCTTTAGGTTTCAGCGCCGGAGGCCAGCGCATTCCACGCGTCATGGCCGACATCACACAGCCTGCTAACACCATTCTGCTTTTAGAATCGGTGCCCGGCGATGCCACCAACAGCCGACCAACCACCTTTAACATCTCTGGCCCCATGACAGGCGCTAATGCTTTTACCGATACGCGCTTGCAACGGCATTTAGGCGGCTCGAATCTGGTTTTCGTAGATGGCCATGCCAAGTGGTATCCTGCGGTCAGCGATACCGAAAGCGACAAGATTTTCGGGCCGAATACGCCTTATAAAGTCTCAGGCGACAACCCCACTTTGCATGGAGGCGTGACGTTTTAACCCCCAACCCCCTTGGTAAGGGGGCTATGTTATGACTTGGTTGCGTAAGGATAACGTTTACCTTGCCATTAGCGTATGATTATAGCCCCCTTACCAAGGGGGTTGGGGGTTACTTATTCAAACTCCACATCGCCAAAGCCCAGCATCTTTAACTGTTTTCTCAAGAATTCGCGGGCGCCTTGCGCGGCGTGTTCTTTAATTTCGCTTTGCAATGCTGCATTAAGAATTTGCTTTTCCGCTTCCTGACGCACTTTGGTTTCAAGGGTGGCGTCAGGCTTGGAAAACACGCCGGTTTGTCGCTCGAAAACTTCGCTTTGCTCGTTATCCAAAGTCGCATGAAAAATCTCCGAGTCCGGCAGTTTAACGGTGACTTTATCTCCGCTTACTTTTATATCGCCCACTTGCATCTTGCCTAAATCTACACCGGCTACTACTTCGCCGTGCCCGATGAAAACCAGTTTGTCGCCCGCGATAAACGAAGGCAAAACATCGCTGCCCGTGTTGCCTTTAACAATGGTGTGCCCTTTGTAACGCGCGGTTTCAAGGCGCGCCATCTTTTGCAGTTGCTCCAAAACCACTGGCCCCGACGGTGTGACGCGCGTGGAAAAACCAAAGGGGTTCAGAATCGCCTGGCGCCCGCGCTCGAAAGTCGCCATCAGCAAAAGCACCAGCAAAATGCCTAAGGCAAAGGTGCCGCCAAAGCCAAGAGAGGTCAAGGTATGTTTAAGGCGCGATTTGAAAAGTGGTGAAGCCATTTCTCAAAAGTATTGCCCCGCCTTGCCAATCGCGCCATGATAAAACAAAGACTAAAATAAAACTCGTGAAGCTTTATCATGCAAAATTCTAAGCGTGCCTTTGCCGTAATTGATGCCGATGTGCATCCGATGTTGGATGGACGCCATGTTCAAGAAGCCCTTCCTGAACCCTGGCGCAGCCGTTGGGTCAAAGGGCAACGCGGCGCGGGGCATGGTTACATGAACCCATCCGGTGGTGCCAATCGCACCGATGCGCTCACGCCCGATGGAAAACTCATCGCGCACGACCCACATTCGCTTTCCCGGTATTTCTTTGATGAAATGGGTTTAGAATACGGTATTCTCAACCCGGCGGAACTATCCTTTGCGCTTTTACCCAACGAAGATTACACCGTCGCCATCGCAAGGGCGCGCAACGATGTTTTAATTGAGCATTGGCTGCCGGTTGATGCACGCTTTTATGGCTCGCTTGTGGTTTCGGCGCTTGATCCGCAAGCGGCAGCGCAGGAAATTCGGCGCGTGGGAAGTCATCCGCAAATCGTGCAGGTGCTGATGGCCAGTGCGGCGCGAATGCCTTACGGCAACAAATTTTACTGGCCGATTTATGAAGCCGCGCAAGAGTTGGATTTGCCGGTTGCCATTCATCCCGGAACCGAAAGCGCGGGCGTTTCGTGGCCTTCGACGCCCGCCGGTTATGCCACCAGTTATTTCGAGTGGCATTCGGGCTTAGCCCTGAATTACATCGCGCATCTTATCAGCCTCTTGCTCGAAGGCACTTTTGTGAAATTTCCGAATTTAAAGTTTGTTCTCATCGAAGGCGGCGTTTGCTGGCTGCCGCCGCTTTTGTGGCGCCTGGATAAAAACTGGAAAGGCTTGCGCATGGAAACGCCCTGGCTGGAAGAGCCGCCCAGTCATTACGCACATGAGCACATTTTTCTGACCACGCAGCCTATCGAAGAGCCGGAAAACCCGGCGCATTTCAAGGCGATGCTGGACATGTTTCCTGCCGATAAGATGCTGATGTTTTCAACCGATTTCCCGCACTGGGACGGCGACACACCCGATTTTACCGGGCGCCTGTTGCCTCTATCGTTAAAAGAGCGCGTGATGAGCGAAAGCGCGCGTGAGTTATATAAATTACCGGCGGCATAGAGTGGAAATGGAACGCGGATTTCATACGCGGAAAAAGCTTTGATTAACGCAGATTCCTGGAGCATTGGAAACCAAAGCTTGCATTTAGGAA
>DASWNL010000367.1:0-4987 GCA_036399215.1 Abditibacteriaceae bacterium | reverse complement strand
CCAGCCAGCTCAGACTTTGAATCTGCTGAAACTCAAAAACGCGATGCTCCTGCTCCAGTTTTTTCAGTTGTTCGGGATGATGCGTTTTGATAAATTGTGCCAACTTTTCAGCGTTAGGCGGCTTGCGATTGAGCAAGTAATAACAGCCAATAACCGCATACGTTGGTGTCAGATGCGATTGTTCCTGGTCATCCCATCCATAACCGCCATCAGGCCGCGCCAGGGATTCGAGATACGCGAAAACCGAAGTGCCTGCTGCGTTAGCGGGCGCATATTCATCGCTTTGCGCAACGCGTGGCAAAGCGATACTGGCGCCAGCGAAAGCTAAACTTTTTAGCAAATCGCGGCGTGTGAATCGGTTATCACGGCTATTCGTCAAGGTGCCCACTCGCTAACTGCGACCAGTTGATTGCCTTGCTGCTTTGCCAGGTAGTTGCCGGCTTTTTCCTTGCGGAACTGCATCGCCTGATTTTGCACGAAAGTGCCGCCGCCAAGGAGCAGTTGCAACTCATTACCTTTGCGTCGCTCTACCAAAACGCGGGCATCACTTTTCCAACCGGCGAGTTCCCATTCGCCGGACTTACGTGCTACCGTAACGCGCGTTACAGTGCCGTCCTTTTGTTTCAATTCAAAAGCAGCGAGGCCATTTTCACGCGAAAGCCACTGAGATTCCGTTGCGGGGTTGTTCCATGTTTCCAGGCCATAAACCGCACCAAAATCAGCGCGATTGCCGCTTTGCCGTGCAAGGGCCATCTCTTCAGCATCCGGGCCTTTGCCGATGGAAATTTGTTGACCTTTAACGCCAGCTAAATCCACCTGGAACTTGCCGGCTTTGGTTTCCCAATCGCCCTGCCATAAGGCATCGGCGGTCTGCGTTGCCACTACTTGAAAATGCTCATAGCCGTCGCTTTTGCCCAGGGGTTTGGGAGCGGCAGCGGCAAGAGGAAACTGCGCCAATTTCCCCTGATAGCGAAACGTTCTATCCCATGTATGATTCAAGGCGCTGCGCCCATGAAACAAATCAATCACGGCATCCGGCAACGTAATAACGGTGCGATCTAAAAGCACACCGGGATAACTGCCTGCCGATTCAGCACGCATGATTTTAATTTGGGGCGTGTCTTCGTAAACCAGCAGTTTGCCATCGTTCGCCATCTGCGATTTCTCATCTACGGCTAAGGTGTTGTGCGCGATGGTTTGCGTTGTCCATTGCGGATGCAGCGCCTGATCGTAGCCATGCATTTTCGGCTCGCCACCGATTTCATCGCCTTTGGCACCGGGCGGCGAAGCAAACAGGATTAAGTTCAATTTGTCGTAGTGCCCATGAACGCCACCGTGCGGGCCATAATCCATCAACGCATAAGTGTTTTCATTGCGCAAAATCGCGTAGCCCAGGCTTTCAAATAAAGTGCTGCCATAAACTACCGAAGGCGGTTCGGGCAGCTTTTCAAAAACGTGCGTTGGCTGATAGATGCCTTCCGAAAAATGCAACTGGCGCTGCGTTTCATTCAACAAAAATGCATAACGCGGATCGCCATAACGCAAATAGCCCAAATCGTAAACCATCGTCTGCCAACTGCCCAATTTGCCGCGCCCCGAATCATTGATGCCGGGCAAAGTGCCGTCGGGATAAGCGTAGCGCAACGGTGAATCGAAGAGTTGCTTGAATCGCCCGTTCGCAGCACCCCATAAATCAACACCCTGGCGCGCGGCGGCTTCAAAAGCCGGCACCATGACGGCCATGGCAAACAGTTGATAGCCAATAGCGCCTTCGCCCCACATACCATCGGCGCCGATGCCGTTGGCTATAGCGCCGCGCAGGTCGGCAATAGCAAGGTCAATCATGTTCTGGTCTTGAGTCACGATGCCCGCCATCAAGGTGGCGGTGTTATAAAAGTTAAGCCAGTTCGGATAATCGCCTTTAACAGCGTTAGGCGGCTGTTCCACTCGCCAATTGGCATTTTTGCGCGTGCGGTCAGTCACTTCCTCAGCAGGAGTTTTGCGGCGAATTTCTTCAATGGCCGGACGAATTAAGCCATCGTTAATTAGCTTTTTATCGGCCTCACTCAAAACGCCGCTGTTGTAGATGTAATCGTAGCCCTCGATTTGCGGAATCAGCCACATCGCTTCCGAAAGGCGCTGAAAAGTGACTTTCGAGCTATCGGATTTATTGCGGCCCGCGTGGCGGGGATAAGCAGCATAACGCCCGGCATAACCAACCAGAATTTCGCGCGCGGCTCTGGCGTATTTTTCATCACCAGTCAGGGCATAAGCGAAGCCAAGCCCACCGGCGCGATACGACAAACTTGAATGCTCTTTGCCGGCGTTATTGGCTGCCGTTGCTTCGGGCGTGGGGAATTTAACTTCCTGTTTCAAATAGCCATCTACAAGGTTTTTGAATGAACCAAAGGTGGCTTTGCCGCGCTCGGTATTGTTTAGCTTTTCACGCAGTTGCGTAATTTCTGCGGGCGTAAAAAGCAAGCGCGGATGCTCGCCCGCTTTGGCAACAGGCGGCAGGTTGACTTTTACAGTTTCGGCTTTGGCCGAAGCGGCATGAACATAAATCGGTGCCTTAGGATCGTAATCAGCCAGACGAAATTTTTCGTCGAGATTAAGATTCGTCCACAGGGCAATATCGCCTAACCCGCCCCATTTTACTTCGCTTTCGTGATGCGATAAGACCGTGATGGTCAGGCTTTGAATTTCGCGGCCAATCGGCACGTCTTGCCAGTTAATTTTGGTTTTGCCGCGCACTTTTTCGGGCCGTGCATTCTCCAGTGTGGCGCGCACTTTTTGGCCATCGAAAGCGACTTCTATGTCCTTAGGCGCCGCTTCTTTGGCGTAATCCGATTGCGTGAACGATACCTTTCCAACCGGCACTTTAAGCGGCAATTCGATAGTGATGACATACGGCGCACCCGTCATCACCATGCGCGAATGCGGATTGTTATCGAGATAAGCGTTTGCTGAAGTATTTTTGTCTTTGACTACACCTGTGCCGGCTTCAACACTTGCCTTGGCGCCATATTTCGCCTGTGCCGCATTGATGAGATTCGCATTCTGTGCCGTAGCGAACGAGAGCGAAGTGATAGTTAGTAAGCCTGCAAACAATTGAGCAAGTTTTTGATTCTGCATGATACCCTTTTGACGGAAGTGGGCGCCTCATGTAGCACCATCCATTTTATTCAATGCTAATAACTACTGACCCCAGCGCGCCATCAAAGCGGAACGGCGTTTTGTAATCGGCAACGGGATCGTTGATGTCATAGCCAACCGAAAGTGCATCGGCGGGCGTGTTGGCAAGCGGTGTGACGGCTTTCCCGGTTACAGCAGGCGCGTCATCACTCAGTTGCATTGCCATTTCGCCGTTTTTGCTAAGACTCGCTACAATTTGCAATGGATCTCCCGGTGGCAATAGCGTGCTGATAATTTTCAACTTGCCTGCCGCGCGCACCGCGAAATGCAATTGATCGTTGCGAATAAACAGCGAATACCCATGTGCTACGCCACCGTGCGCCACCAATACACCTTCACCGCGCTTGATAATTTCCGCCGTGATTTTAAAGCCGGCACCGCCTACCTGCGGTGCTTCAAATTTTTCTAAGACTTCGCCCTGTTTGAGTTCAAAACTCTGCGGGCCAGTTTTATCTTTAGCGCCGTATTGCGGCTTCCAAATCCAAGGCAGAACATCGTTGGCTTTGGCCCACTTTTCCCATTGCGCGGCCATTTGTTGCACTCGTTCAGGCTGCTCTGCTGCTAAATCCCGTGTTTCGGCGCGGTCAAGGCTCATATTATAAAGTTCCCAGGCACCGTCCGGGTTTTTAGCGACTAATTTCCATTGTCCTTCACGAATGGCACGGTTGCCTTCGTGTTCCCAGAAAAGTGGGTAAGACGGCGCGGCTTCGTTCGCAAATGAAGGCTTCAAGCTATGGCCCGCCAAAGCATGAATGGTTTCGCCGTTCAGTTTTTGGGGATAAGCAGCGCCTGAAACATCTACGCAAGTTGCCATGATGTCAACCAGTTGTCCGGGGTTATGAACCAAAGCGCCACGCTTCGGTGTTGGCACACCTTGCGGCCAATGCACAATCAGCGGCGTGGCGATGCCACCTTCATGAACCCAGTGCTTGTATTCTCTAAATGGCGTGTTGGAAACATTGGCCCAGTCGCGTCCGTAGCCGATGTAAGTGTCTTCGCCACCCGCCATAACAGTAGGGCCGGAAAGCACCGGGCGGCCATCGCGCGTTTGCATCGGCGGCCAGATTTGAGGCTGCAAGTCGTTCGGGCCAAGCGGTTTTATGTTTTCGGGAATCTTGCTTTCATCACGCCCCATGCCTTCAGCGCAACCGCCATTATCATGCAAATAAAAGATTAAGGTGTTATGCAGTTGGTTCTGCTGCTTTAATTGCGCAAGGATGCGTCCGATGCCTTGATCCATGCGGTCAATCATGGCTGCATAAACTTCCATGTTGCGTGCATCCCACGCTTTATGCGGCATGGCTTGCCAATCGCCCACTGTCGGAGGCAACGGCCAACTGGCGTCTATTACACCAAGCTCTTTTTGTTTCTTCCAACGCGCCTGACGGATGGCATCGTAACCGGCATTATAGTGACCTTTATATTTAGCGATGTCTTCAGGCAAAGCGTGCATCGGCCAATGCGCGGTGGTGAAACCAACATAAAGAAAAAAGGGCGCATCCGCTTTTTGCTTTTGGTGCTCTTCTAAAAATTTTATGGCGTTATCCGCAATGGCATCGGTGTAATAAAACTGCTGCGGCTTATATTCGGGATCGTTTTGCGGCGTGATATAAGTGTTGTCGCGGCATAAAGTTGTGGGGTCGAAAAAGCTGCCCGCACCGGTGATGGTGCCGTAAAACTTATCGAAGCCACGCTGTCGAGGCCAATTCTCTTTGGGGCCATTTGGCCCGGCGAATTTGGTGACGTGCCACTTGCCACTCATGTATGTCCCATAGCCGCTGCCACGCAAAAC
>DASWNL010000366.1:0-6841 GCA_036399215.1 Abditibacteriaceae bacterium | reverse complement strand
AAATCAAGGTGCCGGCGCCTTCGCCCATCACAAAGCCATCGCGCTCTTTATCGAAGGGGCGCGAGGCGTGAAACGGGTCATCATTGCGCCGCGATAGAGCGCGCATGTTGCCAAAACCGGCCAGGGCACTGTCGCAAATCGGCGCCTCGGTGCCACCCGCAATCATGGCCTCAGCCTCGCCTTGTTGCAATAAGTCGAAAGCCAGACCAATGGCGTGCGCCGACGAAGAACAGGCCGAAACGGTTGAGGTATTTGGCCCCTGCGCGCCGGTGCGAATCGAAACATGGCCGCTGGCCATGTTTGAGATCATCATCGGGATGAGAAAGGGGCTGACACGATCCGGGCCTTTATCAATCAGCTTGCGAAACTCGCGCTCCCATGTGGTCAGGCCGCCCACGCCGCAGCCGATAACAACGCCAACGCGCTCGGCGTTGCAGGAATCAATTTTGAGTTCGGAGTGTTTGAGAGCTTCGGCTGAGGCAACCACCGAAAGCTGCACAAAGCGATCCATCTTGCGCGTGTCTTTGCGGTCGATGTAATCTTCGGGATTAAAGCCCTTAACTTCGCCGCCAAAGCGCGTGCTGTGGCGCTCGGTATTCACCATCGTGAGAGGCGCGATGCCGTTGGCTGCGCTTTTGACGCCTTCCCAAAACGCCGGCACGCCGATGCCCAGCGGTGTCAGCGCGCCCATGCCCGTTATAACAACTCGTTCTTTTGCTTCTGCCATCAGAAAAGCAGTTACAAGTTATGAGTTTTGAGTTTTAAGTTGATAAGGAACTTCTCTAACTCAAAACTCAAAACTCATAACTCAAAACTGAGTTAGGCTCCTTCGCCCTTATCGTCAATGTATTTGACGGCGGCGCCGACTGTGGTGAGTTTTTCGGCGTCTTCGTCGGGAATTTCGACTTCAAACTCTTCTTCAAAGCGCATTACCAGTTCGACCACGTCCAGCGAATCGGCGCCCAGGTCTTCCACGAAGCGCGCTTGTGGCGTCACAATGCTGGGTTCTACGCTCAGTTGGTCGGCCACGATGTCGCGGACTTTATCAATAGTTGCCATGTTTCGGTTCTCCCGTTTAAAAAGTGCAAACGACTGTTTCCCTATCTTACATAACCAAACCGCCGTCAACATTCAAGACCTGACCGGTAATATAACGCGCACCCGTCCCGGCCAAAAACAGCGCCAGTTCGGCTACATCCTCCGGTTCGCCCAATGTTCCCAGCGGCACATTCTGCAAAAGAAGTGTTTTAGCTTCTTCGCTCATGTCGCTTGTCATATCCGTTGTGATAAAACCAGGCGCGATAGCATTGCAGGTAATGCCCCGGCTGCCCAATTCTTTAGCGATGGACTTGGTAAAGCCTATCAGACCGGCCTTGGATGCGGCATAGTTGGCCTGCCCGGCGTTGCCCATTTGCCCGATCACCGATGAAACATTGATGATGCGCCCGGCATTGGCCTTGAGCATATGACGCGCCACTGCTTTAGTGCAATAAAAGGCGCCGGACAGATTCACGTCTATCACATTCTGCCACTGCTCCAGTTTCATGCGGATTAAGAGGCCATCCTGCGCGATGCCGGCATTATTAACCAGAACGTCAATCTTACCGAACTCTCCCATGCTTTGCTTGACCGCCGCTTCGACTTGGTCGTTATCCGACACATCACAAGCCAGAGCCACAGCGCGCCGTCCCAAACTGCGAATCTCTTCAGCCAGTTCATCTGGTGCCGAACGCGCCAAAAGCACGCAATCCGCGCCGTTTTGCGCGTATTTCAAAGCAATGGCACGCCCGATGCCGCGCCGCGCGCCGGTGATAAAAGCGACTTTATTTTCCAGTTGCATGATTTAGTTTTTATCCGTCATTGAGCAAGTGAGCAAAGTTCCTGTCCACTACCATTTTGGCAAATTGCACCGGATGCAATTGCGTTTGATTCTCTTTCGCAAGAGCGCAGTTACGCCGCCACATTTGCTGGAAGTGTTCATCAATGCTTTCGTCCAGTTGGAGCGTATCTCGAACAGTCTTTTTCCAATCGTTACTGCCTCCGAATGATTTCTGAACAATATTGGTTAAGCCCTCCTGCTGTTCGATAGAAAGTTCACCAATACAGTCAAGAATGTAATTTTCCAATATTACCAAAAGCGGCCTTCCCTCGTAGCGTTCGGGTTCGACATATGGACTGGGAAGCGACGGGTCTTGTCCTTTCGGTTTTTTCTTTCCAAACATAAAGATTCATTTATCCGTTGTTTCCACTGTGACTGATTTATCAATGCGCCGCACCAGGCCCGCCAAGACATTGCCAGGGCCGAGTTCGTAAAATTGCGTGGCGCCATCGGCAATCATATTTTGCACGGTTTGCGTCCAGAGCACCGGGCTGGTCATCTGTTCGCGCAGGGCGGCTTTTAAATCTGAGGCGCTGGTAGCGGCTTTTGCCGTTGTGTTTTGATAAACGGGGATTTGTGCGTCTTGAAAAGGCGCCGCATCAATCAATTCGGCCATTTGTTGTCCGGCTTCGCGCATTAAAGGCGAGTGAAACGCGCCGCTGACCGGCAGTTTTACCGTCATTTTTGCGCCCGCGCTTTTGGCGGCTTGCATGGCGCTTTCGACGGCCTGCGGTTCTCCGCTGATGACAACTTGCCCCGGCGAGTTGAAATTGGCCGCTACAACTCTTCCTTCGCTGTTTTGAAGCACTTCCAGAACCTTTTCATCAGCCAGCCCAATAATCGCCGCCATCGCGCCAGGGGGCGCTTCGGACATCAATTCCGCACGCTTTTGCACCAGGCGCAACGCATTTTCAAAAGAGAGCGCACCTGCGGCGACTAAAGCCGCATATTCGCCGAGGGAATGACCGGCGGCCATCTGCGCTTCAATGCCTTCGCTTTGCGCTTGCTGCCAGTGCAAAATGCCGACGGTTAACAGCGCCGGTTGGGCATGACGCGTATCCATCAAAGTTTCGGTTGGCCCCTCGAAACAAATCGCCTGCAAATCATAGCCGAGGATGGCATTTGCCTGCGAAAAAAGCGCGCGGGCGCTTTCCGATGATTCATAAAGCGCATGGCCCATGCCGACTTTTTGGCTGCCCTGTCCGGGGAAAAGAAAAGCGTTCATTAGTTGGTCAGTGTTTAACGGCTTGAATCAAATAGTGATACGGCCCAACCTCGTCGCTGCTCTGCACCTGAAAACCGACTGCTTGGATAAGTTTTTGTGCTTCTGCCAACTCAATGCGCTGCGTGTTGGGCGGGCCGGGCTGTGATTCTTCGTCGGCCCAGTGCCATTCGATGAGAACCAGGCGTCCGCCATCTTTTAAGACACGCGCCACTTCTTGCAAATGCGCTTCGGGGCTGTCGCACTCGTGCAAGGTGTTAGCGTGAAAAATCAGGTCCACTTCGCCGTTGTCGAGTTCAAATTCGTTTTCATTGCAGGGCAGAGTAAGAATGCGTTCCCATTCACGGCGGGCACGCAAAATTTGCAGCATGGCCGGTTGCATGTCCAGCGCGTAAACCATGCCGCGCGGGCGCACCGCTTTTTCGATTTCAAACGTAAACCAACCGGTGCCACAGCCGATTTCGGCCACACGAGCGCCGGCAGGAATCTCTGCCGCCTCGACAATCTCACGCGGATTGTTCCATTTTAAGCGTTCAATGGTATCTAATTTTTGCGCTTGCGACACGTCGAATTTTTTAGTCATAAAATTCGTCAATCTTCATCTGGACTGTGCCATTTCATGGCGGCAGCAGCCCAGGTTAACCCGGCGCCAAACCCCACGATAACCACGTTGTCGTCGTGCTTTAATCGACCTTCATCGCGCGCCTCGCAGAGCGCTATCGGGATGCTGGCCGCCGAGGTGTTGCCATATTTGTGGACATTCACGAAAACCCTGTCCATCGGCAAATTCATGCGCTTGGCGGCGCTTTCGATGATGCGGATATTAGCTTGATGCGGCACCAACAAATCAACTTGTGACGGGTCAAGGCTGGCGTTTTGCGCGGCTCGCACGGCGCTTTCGCCCATAACATTAACGGCAAAGCGATAAACCTCTTTGCCGTTTTGAAAAACCCGTCGCGCTGGTGGCGCGCCAACTGCCGCTTCGGCGGCCTGAGGCGCGATTTCCACCTTCAATAAGTCGCCACCGGCGCCATTAGCCCCCAAATCAATGCCGGTGATGCCATAGCCTTGTGGCGCGGCTTGCACCACAGCGGCACCGGCCCCATCGCCGAATAAAACGCATGTGTTGCGGTCATTCCAGTCTAAAATGCGCGACATCACTTCGGCGCCAACTACTAAAGCTGTATCAACCGCGCCGGTCGCGATGAACTGTTGCGCCACGATAAGGCCGTAAACGAAGCCTGAACAGGCTGCTTCCAGATCGAAAGCTGCCGCCGTGCAGCCCAGGCGGTGCTGTAAAAGCGCGGCTGTGGCGGGAAATTGAAAATCCGGCGTGCAGGTGGCGACAATCACCAGTTGCACGTCTGTTGGCGAGACTCTGGCATCTTCCAAAGCCGCACGTGCGGCTTTTTCAGCTAAATCGGCAGTCCATTCATCATCTGCGGCGATGCGCCGTTCGGCGATACCCGTGCGCGAGCGAATCCATTCGTCGTTGGTGTCCACCAACTTTTCCAAATCGGTATTGGTAAGAACTTTTTCCGGCACGTAAAGGCCCAAACCGGTAATCGCGGCGGAGCGCAACGACGGGAGTGGACGATGCAGCGCAACGGGCGGCGCGGCGGAAACTTCGTGGCTCATTTATAAAAGTTGAGAATTAAGAATTGAGAATTGAGAACTTTATTTTTCTTCATTCTCAGTTCTCAATTCTACATTTTCCGTTGGTGCTTCGGCGACAGCGGCCTTTATATGTTCAACAATGCCGGCTTCGGCAAGTTGCTTGGCGATGCGAATGGCCGAATAAATCGAAGGCGCCTCGCTGCTGCCGTGACAGATAATGCACACGCCATTAACACCCAAAAGCGCAGCCCCGCCAAAGCCGGTGTAATCAAACTTGCGCTTAAAGCGTTCGAGCGAGGGTTTGAGCAACAATGCGCCCAGTTTTGAACGTGCATCAGCCAGCAAAGCCTTTTTCAATTCGCCGCTGAAGGTTTTAGAAAAACCTTCAGCGACTTTTAAAACGACGTTGCCGACAAAGCCATCACAGACGATGACATCAACCGTGCCATAAGCCACATCGCGGCCTTCGACGTTGCCATAAAACTCGTATTTGCCCCGTGTAGCGTTTTCCTTGAGGATTTTATGAGCGGCTTTGGTGAGGTCGTTGCCTTTGTTTTCTTCTTCGCCGACTGAAAGCAGTCCTACACTCGGCAAATGCCCTTTTTTGGCCTCAATGCCCGGAATAATGCCTGTTACGGTATGCACATACGCTGCCCCAAGCACGGCGAAATCGGCCAAATGCTTGGGCCGGCATTCGACGTTAGCGCCGGTATCAATAGCTACCAGAGGATGGCTTCTTGTCGGGAAAACTGTGGCAATACCGGGCCGATCAATGCCGGGAATGCGACGCAAGCGAAAAAAGGCTTCGGTCGCGGCCACGCCGGTGTTGCCGGCGGAGATAACTGCGTCGGCTTTGCCATCAGCGTGCAGTTGCGTAGCGACGGCGCATGAAGAATCGGGCTTTTTGCGGCGCGCTACAATCGGCTCTTCGTGCATTTCCACGACTTGTGAGGCGTGTTGAATCGAGATGCCGTGTGGTAACTGAACCGACGACAAATCGCCGCTGCTTCCACTTTTGAAACAGCGGCGAAGTTCATCTTCCTGGCCGACTAAAATGATTTGGACGCCGAAATCGCGAGCCGCCTGAACGGCGCCATCCACGATGACTTGCGGGCCATGATCGCCGCCCATCGCATCCAGGGCGATACGCATAAAACCAGGGATGAGGGATGAAGGCGGAAGGATGAAAAAGCGCCTAAGGCGCAAAATTAACGGCGCTAAGCGCCACTTTCATCCTTCACCCCTCCGCCTTCATCCTTTATTCGTTCTCCGGCGCCTGAGCGCTGCGGTCGCGGGTGGCAAGCACCTGAATGCCCTTGTAGTAGCCGCATGTGATACAGGCGCGATGCGGCAAAATCGTCGTGCCGCAATGGGCGCAGGTCGTCGTCGTCACTGGTTTAGCGCGCCATTGAGCCCGGCGCGTGCGCACGCGAGCGTGCGATTTCCGTCGTTTGGGCAGAGCCATAATGTTTCCTTCAATCCTTCTTAGTTTCTATTATCTATTGAAGCGTCCGAATCGCCCGGAGCGGCTCGCTGCCAGTTAGCCAAAGCGCCCCAGCGTTCATCGCGCTCTTCTTGAAAATTGGCGGCTTCCGGCAAGCCGGGGCAGTCAGGACTGCATAACGGTGCAATTGGCGTTTGCAGCACAATCGCCTGGCGAATCAATTCGAATACATCCAATGTATGCGCATCAAACAGCGCCGCCAATTCGTCGGCTGTTAGCTCGTTTTGCATTTCGTGCTCGTCGCTTTCCACCGTGCCATTAAGACGTGATAGAAAAAAACTAACCGGCGCCACAGCTTCCAATGTCACTTCAATCGGTTGGTCGAACGCTTCCAGACAACGCCCGCACTCTTGCACGATAGTTGTCGAAGCCTCGCCGCTTATCACGACGTTCTGGCGCGCATTGGTCGCTTTGACCCAGCCCTCTAATGGTGCTTTTAACTCGATGTCATCAAGTGAAGCGGGAGCTGTGTCAATCGGCTTTTGCACGCTTGTGCCGGGTGCTCTTAAAATGTCGGTTAAGTCAAGATACATGGAAATTCACCTTGCCTTCGACTCACCGGCACCGCGCACATCCGTTTCCAAGGCCACACGAGATGAACCAACGAAAATACAAATTT
>DASWNL010000365.1:0-2065 GCA_036399215.1 Abditibacteriaceae bacterium | reverse complement strand
ATTCCTCCGATGCTGACTTCAAGAGGTAAACTGAAGTCGTGACTTTTGCTGCTCCTCGCCGCACGCTTTCGCGTCGCGGCGCTTCTGATTCTCAAACTTCTGATTCCTCTTCTCCCGAATTGGCCTTTTCCTTTGGCGCTGCTTCATTGGAGCGTGTTTTCGCGCCGGGCGGCCTGTTAGCGGGCGCGATGCCCAGCCAAAAACGTGACTTTGAAGAACGGCCTGAACAATTGCAAATGGCATTGGCCGTCGCGAATGCCATTGAAAATAAAGCGCATCTTTTGGTGGAAGCCGGCACCGGAACCGGCAAAAGCTACGCTTACCTTGTGCCTTTCATTTTATGGGCAGTCGAGAACAACAAGAAAGTTCTCATCGCTACACACACCAAAGCATTGCAGCAACAGTTAGTCGAGCGCGACTTGCCCTTCTTGCACGACTTGCTGCTGCAAAAGGCCGGATTAGATTTTCGTTTTGCTTTGTGTCTGGGTTCGCAGAATTACATTTGCCCGCGCCGTCTGGAAAAAGCCCAGGTCGGTGGGCTTTTCGCTTCTCGTGAGGAAGTAGATCAACTACAAAGACTGCGCTCTTTCGCGCAACGCTCCAAGACGGGACGCAACCTTGACTTGAAGTTTGAAGCGTCCTCGCAATTGTGGGCGCAAGTCAATCGCGAAAGCGATCTGTGCCTGGGACGCAACTGCGAATTTTACGAGCGCTCCTTTTATTATTTAGCGCGGCGTGAGCAGGAAAAAGCGCATATTTTAGTGGCAAACCATCATTTGCTTTTCGCGCATTTAGCGGCGGGCGGTAATGCAGCAGTGCATGGTGGAGGTGGCGTGTTGCCGGTCTTCGATGCTCTCGTCATTGATGAAGCGCATCATATCGAAGATGTAGCCAGTTCACATCTGGGTATTGAGATTGTGAATCTGGGCGTGGCGCGTTTAATTGAACTTTTGCATCATCGCCGCTCCAACCGCACCGTTTTATCCGGTAGTGCTTTGCCCAATGACAAGCGCGATGAACTGGAAAAACGATTGATCGAAGCCGCTGAAGAAGCGCGCGAAGCGACGGGGCGCTTTTTTGAAAATTTGCAAACCTCGACCAACCTGGATGCCACCAAAACCACAACCTTGCGCTTGCGCCGTCCGAATTTCATGGAGAATACGCTTGCGGAACCACTAACACGATTGGAAGATGTGCTGCGCGACACCTTAAAACTCGCTGTTTCCGTGAATGATGATGGTTTATGCAAAGATTTGGAAGGTTTCGCAGCGCGTTGTGCGACAACCAAGCAAGCGGCGGCTGAGTTGATTGCAATGACTAAGCCGGATTACGTTTATTGGACGGCAGCCCAACCGCGTTTGGGTGATGGCAATGCGCGCCGTGTGCCGCGCCTTTCCCTGCATGGCGCGCCGATTGAAGTAGCGGGGCCGCTGCAAGAATCGGTCTTCGGCAAGATTGTGCCAGTCGTTCTGACTTCGGCCACTTTAGCAACCGGCGGCAACTTTGAGTTTTTAAAGCAGCGCTTAGGTTTGGATGAAGAGCGCTCGCAGCAGGCAGTTCACACCTTAACCTTGGGTTCGCCCTTCGATTATCGCAACAATGCGTTGCTGTATCTTGCGCGTGATTTGCCCGATCCGGCCAACGGAACTTACTTTGAAAATGCGGCCATCAAGCGCGCGGCGGAAGTGGTCAAGCGCACCAAGGGGCGCGCTTTCGTGCTTTGCACCAGTTTTCGCATGGTGGAATCCACGGCACGCTTTTTAACGCAGGTCATGCCGCGCGATATTAAAATTCTGCGGCAAGGCGAAACAGCGCGCGGACAGCTATTAAATGAATTCCGCGAAGATGTGTCATCGGTTTTGGTGGGCACGACCAGCTTCTGGCAAGGCGTGGATGTGCCGGGCGAAGCTCTTACGTGCGTCGTCATCATGAAACTGCCGTTTGCCGTGCCGGATGACCCGCTTGTGCAGGCGCGTGTCGAAAAAATGCGCGAGGCGGGAAATGATCCATTTAATGGCTATCAGGTGCCGCAGGCGGTAATGATGTTTCGCCAGGGTTTTGGCCG
>DASWNL010000364.1:0-3967 GCA_036399215.1 Abditibacteriaceae bacterium | reverse complement strand
ACGATATGGTCAACGAATCTGTCATAAAGCCATTCTGCTTCGCGAATGACACCCTCTTGTTGAAAACCTAGGCGTTCGGGAATAGCTCTGCTTTTGCTGTTCCCGAACGCACAACGAATGTCAATGCGGTTGAGGTTGAGTTCAGTAAAGGCATGATTGATGAGCGTGCGACAAGATTTGGTCATAATGCCTTTGCCTTGAAATCCCTCCGCAAGCCAATAACCGAGCCAACTAATCCGGCTCTCCCAATCAATGCGATTATGCCCGATAATACCAGCGAGCTCGCCACAATACCAAACACCGGCTGTAAAACCGGCATTGTCTACAAATTGCCTTTGGGTTGCCTGAATAAAATGTAATGTGTCAGAGACGGCCCCATTTGTATCCAGCCAGGGCAGCCAAAGGCGAAGATGCTGACGATTTGAGTCAACGACGGAAAACAGTGCATCCGCATGGCGTGGCTCAAGCAAACGTAATTTAATTTCGTCGTCAACGTGATGTTCAAACATTGCACAAAGGATTGTAGCGCGACCGAGAAAGCTGCGCGCGGGCGTGGAGCCTTGCCCGTTATTTGTCAATTCACTGTTATTTTAAACGGGGCAAACGCGTATGCAACAATGGAAATGGTTTTCCCAAGCCATCAAGTTCAGAACTTCCAATTACCTCCGCACCCATCTTTAGATAGAACCCGACAGCTTGTTCGTTTTGCTCGTTTACATCTACCTTTGTGGCTTCCATGTGCAGCACCGAGTGCGCAAACAAGCGGCGCCCAATTCCTTTGCCATGTCATAACGGATCAACAAACAGCATTTCTAATTTGTTTTCCGCTACACCTGCAAATCCGGTAATCAAACCGTTTCTATTACGGAAGACAGCAAGTTCAACCGGGTAAAGAAACTCGTCACGCACCAAAGGTTTGAAGAAGGCGATGTCATCTTCAGTTAAAAAATGATGCGTCTGACGAACAGCGGCTTCCCAAACTTCTACTAAACGCGGAAATCCTGTTGGCTCTACGTGCGATATCCTTCCTTGCATCTTTCTATCACTGATATCCATTTGAGAGTGGCAATAATCCACATTCTATATCACCAAATGATGCAAAATTATCCAAGGCCCGCGTATTGGACATTGGACGAACGACTAAGCTCACTGGCCGCAGCGCCTTGTTGTGATGCTGTTTGAGTGTGATAGCTTTAGAGGGCGTAGTGGCTGACCCTCACCCTTAAAATGCTTGTATTGAGTTAGTGACTCAGGCTTCAGTTTTAGAATCGGAGCCGGTTTGCTGAAGGGCCACTCGACTGCCCGAAAGCCAAGCCGCGATAAAGAAGAAGGCGGAGTTATATTTTATGAAAGTCGTGGCACGTCTCCTCGTGTTCCATTGGATGCAATGTGTAATACCTGCACCCAATCGCTGGAGCAGTCAAACAGGTTCAAAAAGTGGGTCGCCTCATCGCATCGTTGTCCTTTACTTGTTCTTTAGCCACAGTTCGATAACCGGCACGATGACATCGGGCATTTTGACCGGCAGTTGCAATGTCACCGTTCCGCTTTTCTGCTTTTCCGTCAGGGCGGCATGTTCGCCCGCATCCGCGTTAGCGAGAACCGTGGTTTCCGAAAAGCGAACTTCGCTCGCGTCGTGCAACAGTTGGGCGTATTCGATCTGGCCCGCCATGTTTTCCAGATGCAATTGCTCAAAAGGCCATAACAAAACATGGAGATAAAGCCGGTTCGTTGTTTCGTTATAGGTAAAGGTGCAACCGCTTGGTGCAACGAATTCCTCGGGCGCTGGGCCGCAGCCGTAGATAGCTTTGCGGTGACGCTTCATCCAGCGCGCATAAACCTGTAACGCCTCATTAGCGCGCTCATCAAAATCGCCTCGTCCAGTCGGGCCGACGTTCATCAAAAGGTTGCCGCCTTTACTCACGCTCTCGATGAGAATGCTGATGAGTTGCTGAGGACTCTTCCAGCTTTCTTCATCGCGGAAGTAGCCCCAGCTTCCCGAAAATGTCTGGCAGCTTTCCCAAACTACCCGCATGCCTTTTTTAATTACGCCTTCGCGCGGCACAAACTGTTCGGGCGTGGTGTAGTCCCAACCGGCTTCCACATCTTCCAGATCAAGCCGGTCGTTAATGAGGATTTGTGGCTGTAATTCGCGGCACATCTGTACCAGCTTTTCCGCGTCCCACGCGCTACGGTCTTTATATCCGCGAAACGGGCCACCGGTTTTGGTGTTTGTCCAGCCGAAGCGTTCAGGGTAGGAAAAGTCGTAGAACAACAAATCGATTTTGCCGTAGTCAGTCAATAACTCGCGCACCTGACCATGAAGATATTCCGCATAACGCTGCTGGTCGCGGCCTTCGTCCAATGATTCGCGGTCGGGATGAAAGCGTAGCGCGTGCTGGTCGTCAATTTTGAAATCGAGATGCGACCAATCGATGAGTGAATGATACAAACCGATTTTTAAGCCGCGCGCTCGAAACGCATCCACAACCTCGCGCGTAACATCGCGGCCCAGCGGCGCGTTGGTGACTTTGTAATCTGTGAGTTTGGTATCCCACAGACAAAAACCTTCGTGGTGCTTGGTTGTGAAAACCACGTACTTCATGCCTGCATCTGCGGCGCGATGCGCCCACTCATCGGCATCGAAAAGATCGGCCTCAAAGCGCGAAAAGTAGCGTGCGCGGTAGTCTTCGGGCCCAATCTCTTCTTTTTGCATCACCCACTCATGGCGCGCGGCGAGGGCATATAAACCCCAGTGGATGAACAAACCGAATCGGTCGTGGGTGAACCAGGAGGAGTCACCGGTTGTAGGATGCAGGGGAAGTGACATGGAAGTAGGAACTCTAGAGAACGTCAAGAGCATTTAGGATTACGCGATAACTAAATAAAAGTCAACTTTCCAAGTGAATGTAATACAAGCAGTCACATTAATACCGCTTTTATCAATGTATATTTGCATAAGCGTTAGAGAACGGTTGATCTCTAGCATGCATCAATTCGATGCGCGCAGGTTTGCAGACAATCGACCACCAGGGGTGTTTATGAGACCGTTTCTATTCTCAATATTATCAGGGGCTAATATAAAGACAACGCCTAAAAACTCTTCTTTCATAGTATTCTGCTCTAACTTTGCTTCACGCTGAATTTGGGTTTTTAGCTTCAAAATGAGACTGGTATTGATAATTGGAGAGTGCGCCATATCCGAGCGGATGATTTCAACCACTCTCTTCCAGAGCAAAAAATTAACGTTGCACTCGATTGTTTATCTTTAAGTGCTAGCATTATTGCGAGTTATGGCAATGCATCAATTTTCGCGCAAATGCACAACAATAAGGTTACCCGCACGACATTCTGTTTTAGCTGGCAGAGATAACATTCTAGGGGTGTCGGGACAGTGGTGTGATCTAACACAATGTTGTTCAATTCACTAGCCGGTTAGAATTATTTGAGAAGTGTGATAGATTCCTTTTCTTTTCCTTGAATAATCCGCATTGACGAAAAATCAATGTTATTATGCCGCAAATACGTGCGGATTCTCGATATATCAACGAATTTTAAGTGAGATACGTTCCAGCGCGCCGTCAAACGCGCCGCAACCAAAATCGGCTTCACCAAGCGAGTTTCTCCACAAACGCTGCGCCATTCGTTTGCTACGCATTTGCATGAAGCAGGCACCGACCTTCGCACCTTGCAAGAGCTTTTGGCCCACAAAGACATTTGCACCACGCAGTTTTATTTACACGGCGCCAAAAAACCGAGTTTCGGCGTGAAAAGCCCGCTCGACGATTGAGATGTTAGCGCACCGCGAGCGGAATTGAGGTTTCGAAGCGCTTTTCTTGTTGCAAAACGCGCAGTTGTCCGCACGCTGCAGCGACATCGGCGCCGCGTTGCACTCGTTGCGTTGTGGCGATGCCGGCTTCTTCCAAAATCGCGCGAAAACGGCGCAAATTGTCCGATTTCGGCGCGC
>DASWNL010000363.1:0-4982 GCA_036399215.1 Abditibacteriaceae bacterium | reverse complement strand
CTCTTGCTTTATCAAAGGGAAATCAGAGAACGAAATAGCGATGATAGTTCTCTAAACGCTTGTGGAGGAAACGAATATGCAAAGAAGTTACGGCTTTACTGGTCGGCTTTGTGCAGTGGCTTTGATGAGTGTCGTGTTTTTTGCCGGCTGTGGTGGCCGCGCGAGAGAGAATGCTTCTTCAGCACAAACGGCTACCGGCGGAGAGGCTGCGCCTGTTCCTAATGAAGCGGCAAGTAAAACCGCATCGGACGCGGCGTCAGGCTCACCAGCCGCTGGAACAGCGCAACTAATCAAAGCCGCCGCGAGTGTGCCGCGCAAGATTATCTACAACGCCAAAGTCGAACTCGTTTCCGACAACTTTGGAACGGCGCAGCAAAGCCTTTTGCGTCTGGTGAAAACACATCGCGGTTATATCAGCGACACCAATGTCAGCGGCACAACCGGCGCGCCTCGCCAGGGTAGTTGGACGATTCGCATCCCCGAAACTCAATTCGAGCCGTTCATGGCGGCGGTTACTAAACTGGGCGAACTGCAAACCACGCAAACCGATTCACAGGACGTAACCGAAGAGTTCTACGATTTACAAGCGCGCATTTCCAACAAGCAAGTCGAAGAAAAGCGCCTCATTGAGCACCTCAACCGCTCAACGGCCAAACTCAGCGATATTTTACAAGTAGAAAAAGAACTAAGCCGCGTGCGCGGTGAAATCGAGCAAATGCAAGGACGCTTGCGCTTGTTGGCAAACCTGACTTCCTTAACAACGGTTACTGTGACTATCCGTGAAGTCAAAGATTACGTGGCGCCCAAACCGGCCACTTTCAACACGCAAATCGCGCGCACCTTTAGCGAATCGCTGGGCCAATTAGGCGCTTTTGGCAAAAGCATCATCCTCATCTTCGTCGCGCTTCTGCCCTGGATTTTCGTGATGCTCATCGGCGCTGTGCCGCTTTATTTCGTTATGCGCCGCCAGCAGAAAAGTCAGAAGAAAGTGCCTTAATAAATTGAGCGGCACAAAGACAAAAAGCGCACTCGCGAATTTGTGAGTGCGCTTTTCAGGTGTGTGACTAACCTGTCAAACCTAATTGCTGGCGTAAGAGTGCCGAAGCCAAGTCGCTAATTTTGACGCCTTTTTCTCTGGCTTGCACCTGGAGTGCTTTCGCGACGGTTTCGTCAATTTCTACTTCAAAATGGCGCGCCTGCAACTCAACGTTAGCCTCAACGGTGCGAAATTCGTCAAGATAAGCTGTTGTGTCATGTGTATCCCAGAAATCGGCGGCCTCTTCGTAGTTTTCACAATGGTCGGGAGTTGGTTCAACGTGCTTTTTGTCCATTGTAATATCTCCGTTCTGAATTGGTAAACGTTTCTTAACTGATATTCAAAGCAGATTTATCATGTGGTAACTCAACTCTCAATTTCGATTTGGAGTGAACTAAACACGACAACCAACAATGGAGCATCATCTGCAAAGCTCAAATGAACAAGGCCATGCTCTTCTGGCACACTCCCGTAATCTTGCTTAATGACCTCGATAGCCTCATCTATTTCTTTTGATTCAGTGAGCATAAGGTGCGAGAAAATACCCCCACCAAACCCAAAAGACTTAAACAAGACAACGCCACCGAAACGCAGGTTTATCCTTCGTTCTCGCCAATCCTTTATTACGACGTGAGCTTCTTGCGCCTCCAAAAATGCGGAAACGATTTCTGCATCAGGAAAACTGATGCCCTCCAATTGCTCACGAACAGCCTCTGCATTATTCTGCATAAAAGCCTGTTGACAAAATACTAACTCCGCAACGCCCCATCCACACTGTTATCCATCTCCCATTTGCGGCCTAAGAGCCAGAGTAAATCGGAAAGGCGATTAAGATAGCGCAGGATTTCGCTGTTGGGCACTTCACCGGCTTCGTGCAGGCGCACGGCGCAGCGTTCGGCGCGGCGGCACACGGTGCGCGCCGTGTCTAAAGCCGCACTGGCAACGGTGGCGCCGGGTAAGGCCCAATCATCTAACAGGCCGGGCCGCGCTTCAATCGGCGCGATGTGATCTTCCAAGGCTTTTGTCATCTCCGGCGTGATGCGTGCTTTGAGTTTGTGCAGGTGTTCGCCGGTTGTTGATAATTCGGTGCTGAGAACAAACGATTCGCGTTGAATGGCTTCGAGGATGGTTTTGATTTCGGTATCAGGGCATAAGGCGCGGGCGAGGCCGAGAAACGAATTTAATTCGTCGATGGTGCCGTAGGCTTCAACGCGCAAGTCGGCTTTAGAAACAGTGGCGCCGTAAATAAGTTTGGTCTGTCCGGCATCGCCGGTTTTAGTAACAATGCTGCGAGACATAAGGAATTTTTAATTTTTAATTTTGAATTATAAATTGTCTTCATTCAAAATTAAAAATTCAACATTCAGAATTGAAAAGGCCCCGCCGGAAAACCGGACGGGGCGCAGGTCGGGCAATTATCTGGATTACGACTGCAAGGGCACGAATGCGGCGGGCCGATGCAAGATGCTGCAAAATGCAGAATTAGCTTTTACTGGCTAATTTTGACGTTAGCAGCGCGCAGACCCTTATCGGCCTGGGCCAATTCAAACTCGACGGGCTGGCCTTCTTTGAGTGAACGGTAGCCGTCTGCGACGATGGCGCTGTGGTGCACGAAAACGTCTTCACCGCCGCCTTCCTGTTCGATGAACCCGAAACCTTTGGTGTCGTTAAACCACTTTACTGTGCCTTTTGCCATTGCGACGATTCTCCTGTGCAGGCCGAATCCTTGCGAACGTAAGCTTAGTTCAGCTTCGTTTCACCGCGCTTTCGCTCACAGCCTGCAACCGTCTCTCGACTTGCATCCAACTGTCCGGCTAACTGTCTGACTTGCTTCGTTCGTTCTCTTTGATCCGTCCGGCGAAATGTTAATTAGTTCTTGCGAACCGCGCGGAATTATAAGTCACCAATTATAACTTTGTCAAGCGTGGACTAATTAAAACGAAACAAAATAACAAAAATTATTCTGAGCGCGCCTAATTTGTCGTGGCTTGATAAAATCTTAGCGATGAATGAGTCCGCGACCAAAGCAAACGCTACCCAGGCAAGCGTTAAACAAAAAGTAATCATTATCGGCTCCGGGCCGATTCGCATCGGGCAGGGCATCGAATTCGACTACGCTTCGGTGCATTGCACCCGCGCCGTGCGCGAGATGGGCCTCGAAGCCATTGTGATTAATAATAATCCCGAAACGGTTTCGACAGACTTCGATATTTCCGACCGTTTGTATTTCGAGCCGCTCACTACCGAAGACGTTTTAAACATCATCGACCGTGAGCAGCCGCTGGGCGTTGTCGTTCAATTCGGTGGGCAAACCGCAATTAACTTGGCCAAGCCCTTAACCGATGCCGGCGTGAGAATTCTTGGCTCACAATACGATTCCATTGACCTGGCCGAAGACCGCGAACGTTTTGATCAATTGTTGGTGCAACTCGGTATTCCCAAACCAATAGGTCGTGCTGTCGTTTCCGTTGATGCCGCCGTTGAAGTAGCCAATGAAATCGGTTACCCGGTTTTAGTGCGACCTTCATATGTTTTGGGCGGGCGCGCCATGGAAATAGTGTTCAACGAGCGCGACTTGCAGCGTTACATGAAGAACGCCGTGGACGTGTCTCCGAAAAAACCAATCCTGGTTGATAAATACATTACCGGCAAAGAAGCCGAAGTAGATGTCATTTCCGATGGGCACGATTGCCTGCTACCCGGCATTATGGAGCATATCGAACGCGCGGGCGTGCATTCGGGCGATTCCATGGCTGTTTATCCGCCGCAAACGCTCTCGCAAACGGTGATAGATCAGATCGAAGACTACGCCATTCGCATGGCGCGGGCGCTCAAAGTCATCGGCCTGATGAACATTCAATATGTGATTGAAGGCGAGCAGGCATACATTATCGAAGTCAATCCACGCGCCAGCCGCACTGTGCCGTATTTATCGAAGATCACCGGCATTCCCATGGTGAAAGTCGCTACACAATTGATGCTCGGCAAAAACTTGAAAGAGCTTGGCTATAAATCAGGCTTATATCCCTGCCCCGATCAAGTGGCGGTTAAAGCGCCGGTCTTTTCGTTCCAGAAGTTGACGATGGTGGACACTGATCTTGGCCCCGAAATGAAATCTACCGGGGAAATCATGGGCGTGGACAACCAGTTTCCGCGCGCTTTGTATAAAGCGATGGTCGCCAGTGGCTATGATATTCCCTTGCCCGGCCAGAGTGGCGCGCACAGTGCTTTGCTCACTACGTTAGCCGATCACGACAAAGAAGAAGGCGCGCCTATTGTTAAGGGCTTTGCCGAAATGGGCTATAAAATTTATGCGACCGAAGGCACGGCAGCAACTTTGAAAAATCACGGCGTCGAAGCCGAAATCGTGCGCAAAATCCGCGAAGAAGAGCCGAATTTGATGACGGTTCTCACCGCGCCCGAAGTGGATTTTCTGATTAACACGCCGGAGCGCGATAAGTTGTCTGACCGCGACGGTTTAAAAATTCGCCGCGCCGCCGTCGAGCATGGTGTGCCTTGTTTAACCTCGCTGGACACAGCACGCGCCTTGCTAACAGCGCTCAGCTATCAGCAGCAACAACGTGTCGTCGGGGTGCGTGCTGTGCATGAATACGGCAAGCCTGACCCCAGCCGTCACCATTAATCAGCACTATTAACAAGCAGCATTAAAAGGCCATCATGGAATCATTAATTGAGTTTTCTGCACCTGAAACTTACGAAGCCTCAGTGGTGCAGGCTGACACAGTTTCCGGCACGACGGCGGGCACCTCACTTGTTGTTTTTCTTAGTGAGCCACTGGTATTGGAAGGCACCGGCAGCCCACTATCAAACGCTCGTATTTTGAGTTTGCGCGCTGCGGTTAAGGCCGAAGACCATGTTTCGGTGCTGGGTTACATCGTTAGCGTGCAGGGTTCGATTCAAAAGTCCGAAGGCGCCCGTGCTGTGG
>DASWNL010000362.1:0-3013 GCA_036399215.1 Abditibacteriaceae bacterium | reverse complement strand
GTTGCCGCCCAAGGGAGAAGTGTCCCAATGCTGCACGGCGCCGAATTCGAGCAGGTCTTTGGCGTAAGTATTCATGCCCAGAAAATGCATCAGGCGCGCTTTGTAACGATACCAATCGAGGCGCTCTTTGAGGCCGCGCTCGCTTTCTTTTTCGCTTTCAATTACGCCATCGGCCATCTCTTCGCGCCAGAACAAATGGCGTTGGGGCAAGCCCTGCGGCAAGGTGTAAGTCGCTTTTAAATTCTGTGGTTCCAACACCTCAAACAAGCGAATGCGTGATACGGCAGCGCCACCAGAAGCAGGAATATCGCGCGCCGAAAACTGCGCAATGGTGACGGGAAAGCCATCGTCGGGAAGCAGAGCACGTTCGCCTTTGCCGCGTATGAAGTTGCGCTGGGGAAAGCGGTCATGCAGGGAGAAAAACAGTTTCCACGTTTCGTATTTTCCGCTGAGCGGCACATTAATGGATTCGTTAAGGTTATTGACGTATTTAGGATGAAAGGCATCGCCCAGAGCGCGCCCGGTATGAAAGCCGCGCGAGGTTTCGCTGCCGCCGTTTTGAATAATCCAGTTGCGCGAAGTGTCTTCGGGATAGTCAACCGCTAAAACATATTGAGCACCGGGCTTTAATAGTTTGAAGCGTCCGATGCGAAAGCTCATGTAAGCTGCTTCGCCTTCGGTGGGAGTGATGACGCGACACGGCTTTCCCAGGATATTTTCGATTCGAGAAATACCGGCAGGGCTTTCTTCAAAGCCGTGTCCGGGATTAGCGGCGCCAACTTCGATTTCATCTACAAGAGACAATTTCCCAAAGGGCGCCATTTCTACTACCTGGCGATTGGCCGCTTCGTTTTTGGCTTTGGCAATCGCAGTTTCTCGTTCAACGCGTTCCTGGTTTTCTCTTGTTAAACGTGCCTGCAAAGCTTTAAAACCTTCATGGGTATAAGCATAAAGCGCGATTTCGCTGATGATAGCTGATGACGATTTCAATTCGATGCGAATATAGCGGGTGGTTGCGCTCAGGGGCACTTGCTGCCAACTCATGTAGCGGTCAGTTTTGGCTTCGCCGATGCTTTTCCATTCGCCCGGCTTGCCGCCGTAAAAAGCGATTTCGCCCATGTTATTGATGTCGTAAAACCACAATGCCGCCAGATGCTTTTCAGCGCCCAGGTCAAGCACCGCAGCGAAAGGAAATTTCTTATTGTGCTGCGAATTGATTTCCCATCCAGTCTTGGCTGCGACATTGGGCGGGTCGCCAATTGTTGCCTGCTCATCCACCAGGCCCGAAAAATCGGCCAGTTCCGATTCGCTGCGCAGCATTTGAGCGTTCAGCGGCACGCGCACGGTTTTCTCTGCGGCGTTTTGCGGATTCGGTTGAGACCCCGGTTGCGCCCTTACGCAACTCACTTCAAAAAGCGCGGCCAACAAAGCAACAAGCAAGATTTTGATTTTCATGTGTTCTCGGAAAACTTCAAAAATTTCCACGGCTAAACTAAGACCAACAAGATAATAAGAGAGTAGCGATGAACTTTTTTCGATTGATAGGGCTTCTTTGCTGTTTAACTTTTGACGCTTGCGCCCAACCCCTGCAACCTTTGCCGCGCAAGAAGATAATCGAGTTCGGCTGGCATTCGCCTTCACCGTCGTATTTGCGCGATAACATCCGCGAAATCGAAAAACGCCCCTTCGATGGCGTAGCGATTTTTCCGCCAGAGGAAGTAGGTGGCGGCTTCGTTTTCGATGTCGAGAAGTGGAGCAAAACAACGGCAAAAGCGCGCGAAAGCCAACTGCAACTTCTGAAGGCCATTCCTAAAAGCGAGACGCTGACACACAACTTCTTGGTGGTGCGCGCCACTTCGACTATGAACTGGCACAGCGACGCTGACTGGCAAAAGGTTGAAGAGAATCTGCGTTTCTGCGCTCAGGCCGCCAAAGCCGGGCACTGCAAAGGCATTTTGTGGGATGCCGAGCCTTACGGCAAAATCAATCCCTGGCGTTTGAGTGAACAGCCGCCACTCAATGGCGAAAAACCGTCTTTAGAGAATTATGGGCCTCTGGTGCGAAAACGCGGCGCGCAATTTATGCGCGCTTTGCAAGAATCAATGCCCGGCCTAACCATTCTCTCGCTGCGTGAGCTATCGGATTTCCATAAAGGCAGCCCTTTTACGCATCCATTATTCCCTATGCGTGACGCCGCGCAAGCGCAAAAAGAGTTGGCCGCAGCCTGGTATAGTTTGCGTCCGGCCTTTATCAACGGAATGCTGGATGCCATAGCGCCGAACGTAACTTTAATTGACGGCAATGAGGATGCTTACTTTTATACGTCCCGATTGGAGTATTACGGCGCTTATCAAGCATTGCGCCACGAAGCGGCGGCTTTAATCGCGCCGGAGAACCGCCAGAAATATGCGGCGCAATTTAAAATCGGCCATGCCGTCTCGCTTGATTACTGCGCGGGCCGTTGGGCGGATGCACTGGGGCCATTTCCACGTTATCTCACCAAGCAGGCTTTGGAATTAACTCCTGAAGAACGCGCCCGCTGGTTCGAGCATAACGTGTATTACGCGCTGACGACTGCCGATGAATATGTGTGGTGCTACAGCGAAGAAATGGATTGGTGGAAAGGCCAAAATATTCCGCCCGGTTTTGAAGAAGCTATTCGCTTAGCCAGGCGCAAACAGCAAAACGGCGAACCGCTGGGATTCGCCGTTGAAACGATGCTGGAAACAGCACAGAACAAAATCAAGGCTCAAACAAGCAAGCCTTGATTTGAGTTAAAGCACTGTTTTTGTGACTTCGGTAGCGACAACTTTTTCGGTTTCCGGCAGGGCAATAGTAATTAGTTCACCAGTTTGATTGCCTCACAATTGGAGTGGCGTCATGAGTGGCGGCCATAGATTATTATCCAGAGGGATAATGCCGAAGCCGCTCAAACTATTCTCATTTCAGTCTCTGGTTGCTAACTAGAACTATCATCGTTGGTAATGGTGCCTACGCCGCGCGCTTTGCCAAC
>DASWNL010000361.1:0-7319 GCA_036399215.1 Abditibacteriaceae bacterium | reverse complement strand
GACAAAAGATAGAACAACTGCGCGTGGACGGTGGGGCGTGTCGTAGTGAACCGCTGATGCAATTTCAGGCGGATATTTTAGGCGTGCCCGTTGTGCGTCCTGCCGTGAGCGAAACCACCGCTTTAGGCGCGGCCTATCTGGCTGGTCTGGGGGTGGGCTTCTGGAAAAATATTGAGAGCCTCAACGGACAGTGGCAAGTGGAGCGCGTCTTCGAGCCACGCATGGCTCCAGCCCAAGTCGAGGCACTCCGTGCGCGCTGGAACGAGGCTTTATCACGTTCTCAAGGATGGGAGCCTCATTAATCGAAAAGGCTAAGCTCACGCTATTTTGCATACACGATTGTAGAGTGCCTCATAGCGCGGCACGATTGCCTGCGCCGAAAAATGCTCTTCGGCAAAAGATTTCGCTGCACGACCAAGCGCCATGCGTCGCTCTGGATTTCTCATGAGAGTTTCAACGCTGCGTGCTAAGGCATCCGCATCTCCAAAAGGCACTAAGACACCGGTTTTTCCATCCTGGATGACTTCGGGAATGCCGCCCACCCGTGTGGCGACGCTGGGACAGCCAAAGAACATCGCTTCGAGAATGCTCAAACAAAAACTTTCCGATTCGGAAGTCACCAATCCAAGATCAGCAGCCTGCGCATATTCTTCGATATCCAACACTTTTTCACGCACGATGATATGATTTTGCAGCCCCAGCCTGTCAACTTCTTCGCTAAACGGCGAAAAATCATCACCTGCTAAAATCAACAATTTAAAACCATCGCGAGGCCGAAGGCACGAGATGGTATCAAAAAGCAAATCAATGCGCTTCACTGGACGCAAATTCGATGAGTGCAGCAGCAAAACTTCATCCTCGCGCAGGCCCAATTCCCGGCGCACTTCCTGGCGCGAACGCAGAGGCGGGCATGGAGCGAAAAAGTTGTGAATCACTTCGATGGGAATTGCACCCAGCAGATGCTGCGTGTCGTTTTTAAGAAACTCCGAAACCGCCGTTACCGCATCCGATTCGGCCAAAGCATGACGAATCGCCGGGCCATAATGCGGGTCGCGCCCTAAGAGTGTTGTATCCGTCCCATGCAGTGTGGTCACGACTTTAGGAGCGCGCCCTGGCGCCAGCATCGCTCGCGCTAAAATCGCGGCAGTGGCGTGTGGCACAGCATAGTGAACGTGCAAAATATCCAATTCATATTCTTCGCTAACCTCGGCCATTTTTACCGACAGCGGCAGCGTGTAATCGGGATATTTAAACAAGCCATAAACACTGATTTCAACTTCATGAAAATAGATGCGCGGCGCATCGAATGAAAGCCGGAAAGGGCGCTCATAGCTGATGAAATGCACTTCATGGCCGCGCCGCGCCAACTCTTCGCCCAGTGCCGTTGCGAGAATGCCGCTGCCACCAACCGAAGGGTAGCAGGTAATGCCGATTTTCAAGGCGCGATTCAAATCAGAAATGGCGCGCTCCCCGGCTAACAGCATCTAATGAATCCACCACAATCGGATCATTGGGAAACAAGGCAATCGCGTGACCGACGCCCGCACTCAGCCCGCGCAAACGCGCGCGACCGAGTTGCATTTCTATATAATTGCGCGCACTGATTTGCGAAGTGTGCGCTTCCATTGAAGCTGTCCATGTTGAGAGAATTTCGGGTGCAGAAACATCAACCAAAACCGGCGTAATATCGCGTGGTTCAGCTTCAGAAGACACAGCGTAAAAGAACAGTTGCGTTATGGCATGCGGCGCCCATTCGCGCAACTCATTAACGCCGCCATAACGCGCAAGACGCGCCGCGTCACGCACTAAACGACCTAAACGGCCATGATCAGGATGCTGATTCTCAACTATGCTTGGCGCCAGAATCACTGTTGGCTTAAGGCGGCGAATCACCGCTGCCAACTCCAAAGCGTGTGCGATGCGAATCTCCAGATGGGCATCGCCATCCAGTTCAAGAAACTCCAGTGTTGCTCCTAAAATCTCAGCGGCATTTTGCGATTCTTCTGTGCGTTGTTCGGGCGTGCCGTAGGTTCCCGCTTCACCGCGTGAACAGACTACCATATGTATCGCCCGGCCATAACGGGCTTCCACAGCCAGAACGCCGCCGCAGCCGAATTCAATATCATCGGGGTGCGCGCCAAAAGCTAAAAGAGGTAAGTTATCAGGAGTATTAAGCAGAGAATTCGGTGTAGGCTTCATTTAATCGCTCAATCGGGTCGCGCGGCACATAAGTGATTTCGGGAGCATCGGCCTTGCTCATGTAAGCCTGCTCACCGGCGCCACAAACATAATGAGTGCAGTCAACAACCGACTGCATCCACCTCAAACGTGTGTCGCGTGTCGGGCTAACCTGCTCTTTTGAAAAATCCATCAGTGGAATGGTTACGAACGAATCGCCGCCTTCGTGCAGTTTGAAGGCATCTTTGCAGTAACGAGCGCGCACGATTTCCTCCTGGTAAGGAACATCAACGAAAAAATCATCAACATCACAAGCGGCACGGCGCAATTCGGCATCACTTGAGCGCACAACGCGAATGTCATCCAGCAAACCCATCTGCTCATACATATACAAACAAAAATCGGCGGCATTTGTAAGCGGAGCGTTTTGGAAGGCTTCTATGGCTTGCACATGAACGTAACCCGGCAGGCGGCGCAAAGTTTTTTCATGCCATTCCAAAGGCACACGTTTCAAATACAAGGGCGAAAACTTGCGCTGGATTTTGTTGGCAAAAGCAAAATTCATTTCGCAGGGCAGGCCGGAATCGTGGCGGCGTAGAATCGTTTTGGTTTCGCGCGGGTCGTGGTCGCTATCGTGGTAGAAAAAGACGATTTCACCGCCGATTTCGCTTTGCAGGCGCCGCGCTGTGTGAAACTTGGCCGCTAAAAAACGCTTCGGGAAAAAGCCGCACGGCTGCTGGCCAAAACAGATAACCGGCTCGCTCATGAAAGAGGAGCCTCCTCCGCGTTTTGAGAATTGCGGCCTAAAGCGGCCTGAAAAATCAGCGCAATAAGCATGCAAATTATACAGCCAATCGGGTTTAACCAGAGATACGCCATTTTCAAATAACCTGCCTGATGCAGATAATAAAGTCCGAATATGATGAGTTGCGCGACAATCGCGGCCCAGAAAATTGCCGTGCCGCTGACACGCCGCAGAAAAAACGCCACAAGGAAAATTCCCAGCATCACGCCGTAAAAAATCGAGCCAAGGATGTTCACGGCTTCGATTAAATTCTCAACCATATTCGCAAAAAGCGCGAAAGCGATTGCCACAAGGCCCCAGAAAATCGTGAAATAGCGAGAAGCCTTCACGTAATGAGCATCTTCGGCATCGCGTTTTACAATATGACGATACAGGTCAACAGTGGTGGTTGAACCAAGCGCGTTCAATTCGCCCGCTTTGGAAGCTAAAGTGGAGCAGAAAAAGACGGCGATCAGCAGCCCGATTAAGCCATGCGGCAGTTGCCGAAGTA
This sequence comes from Abditibacteriaceae bacterium, assembly GCA_036399215.1. Lineage (GTDB taxonomy): Bacteria > Armatimonadota > Abditibacteriia > Abditibacteriales > Abditibacteriaceae > DASWNL01. Next base: position 3,846 of record DASWNL010000361.1, on the reverse strand, counting down.
TGAAGGTGATGAACACGTAATCGGCATCATTGGCTTTGGTGTCGGGTGTGATTTTCTCCATCACTTTTTGCGTCTGGTCGCGAATATCTTCGCTGCGCTTATGCGCTTCTAAAGCTGCTGCGCGCGTTGTGGCTTCGAGCCGCGCATCGCCGCTGCGTTTGGCATCCAGCCATTGGCGAATGGCGGTTTCTTTGGCAGCGTAAGCGGCATTGAACTTCTGTTCCAACGGGCGCAACTGATTATCGGCATCGCGCGATACGGCTTGTTTCCATGCAGCTTGATTGAAAACAACCGGCGGCTTGTTGAACTGGTAAAACACGAAAAGCATGGCGCCCAGCAGCAAAATGAAGAACTGCATGGGAATTTTGCAAACCGCGTTGAACATCAGGCCAAGACGGCTTTCGCGCAGCGAGGCGCCGGAGATGTAACGCTGCACCTGCGACTGGTCGGTGCCGAAATAAGTCAGCGCCAAAAACAGCCCGCCTATTAAGCCCGACCAAAATGTGTAGCGCTTTTCTAAGTTCGGCGAAAAATCCAGCGCTTCGAGTTTGTGGAAGCCACCGGCGACGGCAAAAGCATCCGGCAGCGTAACCTGTGTGTGGAGTTTGGCCATCAACATGATGAAAGCCGCCGCCATGCCCGCGAAGATAACAGCCAATTGATACTTTTGCGTGTGGCTCACGGCATCGCTGCCACCGGCAACGGTGTAAACAATCACCACCAGACCGCTGAAAATGATGGTTGGAGCGAGGGGCCAGTGCATGACGGAGGAAAGCACAATGGCCGGCGCGTAAATGGTGATGCCTGCGCCAAGTCCGCGCTGCAACAGGAAGAGAAAAGCACCCAACAGTCGCGTTTTCTTATCGAAGCGCTGTCCGAGAAACTCATAAGCCGTGTAGACCTTGAGGCGGCGATAAATTGGCAGGAAAAACGCGGAAATGATGATAAGAGCGAAGGTCGCGCCGAAATAATTCTGCACGAAGCCCAGTCCGTCTTTGTAGCCCTGGCCCGGTGTTGAAAGAAAGGTGATGGCGCTGGCCTGCGTTGCCATAACAGAGAGGCCAATCACCGGCCAGTTGGTGTCACCGGCGCCCTTGAGATAAGTGCTGAGATCGCGGCGGTCGCGTGTGCGCCAGACGCCATAAATCGCGATGCCGAGAATGGTGCCAAGCAGCACCAGATAATCAAGCCAATTCAAGCGAACACTCTCGACAATACAGTGAGTAAAACAACGTAAACCAGGAAAACCACAACGACAAACCTGTAAACACTGGGCCAGGTGGGCAGAAGGGGCAGGCTGGTTTCATCTTCTTCGGGAGCAGGGGGAAGAGCATCAACTTCCGGTGAATGCGGATCGAGATTCATTTGCCCAGTGACACCAGATTGGCAAGCAGCCGATAAGCGCCCGGCACCCCGGCGGGCAGTTGGCGAAAGAAAACCAACCCGGTATAAACGAAATTACCACGCCCATGCGGAGCTACCAACAATGCGCCTTTGAGCGCTTCTTCGCCGGGATCACCGATTGCCAAAAGCGGTGTGAAACGCGCATCCCATTGATTGGGAAAGTAGATGCCGCGCTCTTGAACCCAGCCCTCGAAATCGGCCTGCGTGATTTTATTAGGCGTATTCAGCGCCGGATGTTCGGGAGCCAAAAAAGTCACAGGCGCATTCTCATTGGTCACGCGCTGACCGGAAAGCGCGAGGTCAAAGGGCGCTATCTTTTTCGTTTTCAAGTCGTTGGGCCGATTGTATTGCGCAATGACATTGCCGCCATTTTCAACGTAAGCGAACAAGCCCGCTAAATCGGGCAAATCGGTGCGCACATTAAAAGCACGCACGCCGATAACAACGGCATCAAAGCGCTTCAATCGCTCCTGCGTCAAATCCGCACCGGTAAGCTGCGTTACCTTATAGCCCATCTCTTCCAGCGCTTGTGCCACGCTATCACCGGCGCCCGGCAAGTAACCTACTTCACGACCGCGAATCGCCAGATCAAGCACAACTGCTTTAAGCCGCGCCGGCGATTGCACTAAAAGCGGCGGAATGTGCGGATAGTTGATTTCTACACGCTGCGTATCGAACTGCTTTCCGTTGACTGTGGCGCGAGCCGTGATATTCGCTGAAGTCGCTTGATTGGGTGCTGTGACATTAAACGAAAGCCGCGCCTGTTCTCCAGCGGCGGTAATGCGAAACGGCTGCGTGGCTGGTTCCACTCTCCAACCTACGGGAGCATTTAACATTAGCGAGCCGGCAATATTAGCGCGCGAAGCGATGACCTCGACGAATACCGGGCGCATCGCGCCGGGTGCAAACAAACGCACATCGCTCAGCAGGTGCAATGATACAGGCGCGACCACTTCGAGGCGCCTTGGCGTTTCGCCTTTGGCCGCGTTGGTTATAACCTGCACCGGCTCGTCGTCTATAGTAATTTGTTGGCCACCGATTTCAAACGTGTATTGAACCGCAAACGCGGGCGCGTTTTCCGGCTGACCGATTAACTTCGGGTCAGCGACGCGAGCCATTCCGGCAGTTCCTTCTTCGCGCAGCCAATAAGGCTGACTTAACGGTATTTCGGGGGCCAGAACCGGCACCGTCTCACGAATTGCTGTTTGGTCACGCTGCAATGTTGTAGCGTTAGTAATTTGAGCGCCATTATTAGCTGGATATTTAACGCTTAACCAACGCACCGGCACAACCGAGCGCACCAATGCGCTGTGCCGTAGTTTTAAGCTTTCACCGGGCACAACTTCGGCTTGAGGCACAACCGTTTCAACGGTTAATCCAACGCAATGCTGAATGATTCGGTCAAGATCGCGGCGCTTTTCGTTGACGATAGAATCATCAGGCAAGGCGTTCAAACGTGTGCGCAATTGCAAAAGAGCAGGCACGCTGTCGGCGGGCTTATCCGAGTTAAAAGCAGTAAGAACTTCATCTGCCAGACGCGCTACCTCGGCGCCACCATTCACGCGATTCCAGGTGGTATCCACGCCTTCGAGAATATCTTTGGTGGCTGGTTCGCCACCGAGAAGTTGAAAGGTTTCGGCTCTCGCTTCACCGGCTCTATAGTCCGCAAAGCCCTGGCTGATATGCATGGCGCGGCTGCGTTCGGCAATCTTTGAAAACGGTTGCCCCAGCACCGGGTCAGTGCCGCTAATATCCATCTGCAAAGTGCCGCTGCCGCGCCCGTTCATCAAAATACGCTTTGGCTGCCACGGTTTTAATTCGCCCAGTTGCTCCGGGAATGCTTTGGCATCACCGGCCAATTTAAAGGCTTCAAGCGCCAAAACAGCCGAAGCTGTGTGGTGTCCGTGTGTGCCGCCCGGTTGGGGTGAAAAGCGCGTGATAACAACATCAGGCCGGAAGATGCGAATGACGCGAACCACATCCGCCAACACCTGTTGATGATCCCATATATTGAGCGTTTCCTGATAATCTTTGGAAAATCCAAAGTCTAAGGCGCGTGTGAAGAACTGCTTTGCGCCATCAAGTCGCCGGGCCGCCAAAAGCTCCTGCGTGCGAATCATGCCGAGCTGTGCACCGAACTCCGCGCCAATCACGTTCTGGCCGCCATCGCCGCGCGTTAAAGAAAGATAAGCGGTGCGATAGCCCCGCCCGCGCGCCAGATAAGTAATTAGTTGCGTGTTTTCGTCGTCGGGATGGGCCGCAACGTAAAGCACGCTGCCCATCTCGCGAAAACGACGCAACTCCTGTTGAATGGCAACACCCGATAGCGGCTCTGGTGCCGCGTGAATGCTGTTGCTTAAAAGCAACAGCAAAACCGTGATTAAAGGAAGGAGTTTGCGCAAAGAGTTGACTTGCAGACTATAAGAGCAATGGAACGGCACC
>DASWNL010000360.1:0-8716 GCA_036399215.1 Abditibacteriaceae bacterium | reverse complement strand
GCGATGGAAAGATTGGTTGGATTGAACAACTCTACCTTCACCCAAATTTTCTGCGACGTGGCATTGGAAGCCAATTCGTTGAGCGCGCCAAAGCGGAATTAGGGCCGCCGATTCGACTCTATACTTTTCAAGAAAACGCTCCGGCGCGGCATTTTTACGAGCGACATGGTTTTAAAGCTATTGCCTTTGGTGACGGAAGCGAGAACGAAGAAAACTGCCCGGATGTGCTTTATGAATGGCAGGGCTAAGTTAAATGCCAAATAATCGCTTGGCGTTTTGTGTTGTGATTTCTCCAATTTCTTCAATCGTTTTGTTATGCAGTTCGGCAATAGTTTGAGCGACGTGTGGCAAGTATGATGGCTCATTCGTTTTGCCGCGAAAAGGCACAGGGGCAAGATAGGGCGCATCGGTTTCGATGAGTAATCGGTCAAGTGGGCAGAAGCGAGCCACATCGCGCACGCTCTGGGCGTTTTTGAAAGTGACAAGGCCGGTGAAACCGAGGTAAAAGCCCAAATCTAAAACGCGTTTTGCTACTTCGAGGGGTGAGCCAAAGCAGTGAAATACGCCGCGCAAATTGGGGAAATCAGCTATAACACGCGGCAAATCTTCGTCGGCCTCGCGATTGTGCAAAACGACGGGCAGATTCAACTCGACAGCCAGTTGCAATTGTTCGCGCAAGACTGTTTCCTGCACAGATCGCGGCGCTCCAGGATAGAGCGGATGCTTTTCATCATAAACGAAATCGAGTCCAATCTCGCCGATGGCGCGGGCGCGAGGATGATTTGCTAATTCGCGCAATTGTTGAAGCGATTCGTCGTTCCACTCCAGAGCGCGTTGTGGATGAATGCCAACGCTGGCCCACGAATCAAAGCCTAAAGAAGTGGCGGTTTCGCATTGCCGGCAGGCGACGCGCGAAGATTGCAGCGTATCGCCGATGTTCATGAAGCCCGTCACTTGCGCAGCCTGGGCACGTTGTAAAACACCCTCAAAATCAGCGGCAAGTTCGTCGCTGGTGAGGTGACAATGAGAATCGAAAAACATGGAAGTGAGGAAAACAAAAAGCCGGGGCGACTGCTATTAAACAGTTGCTCCGGCTTTAATTTTGAAACGCGAAAATTATTTAACCGCGTTGCCAGTGGCGCCGTCGTGGGTAACTTTGCGCTTGCCGACCGGCTCATATTCGCTGTCATCGGTGAGGAAGACCTGATCAATCTTGACGCCGGTTTCACGGTTCTTCAAGATGATAGTGTTCAATCCGGCTTTAAGGGGCACTTTGGTTTTGTTGGAGACCCAATGCCATGAGTTGTAAGTGCCGTCTTCGCCCAGCATTCGTTCCTGTCCATTGATGGAAAGCAGAACCGAGTTGCCGCAGCCATTTTCCCAAAAGGTGCGCGCGAAAACATAATAGTTACCGGCTTTGGCGACATTCAATTTGAGGGTAGCCTGGCCTTCTCCCTTGGTTTCGTTCTTATCCCACGGAATGTGGATATAACCTTTGCCCGAATAGGCTGTGTTGGTGCCAGGCGTTACCTTTTTTAAGACCGGCACAATGGCGCCGGTGCTTTCGGCTTCCAGGCAAATTTTGGTGGCGGCGTGCGCTGTGGAAACCGCGCACGATAAAGCTAAACCGGCTAAAGCAATTTTGTTTTTCATAAAATAAAACTCCCTCGTTTTTCAAAAATTCTCAGACAGATGGCTCATCGCTGTGTTGCGTCGTTCCTTGCAAGACAGCAATAACCGCAAGGCTGCAAAGGAACGCTAAAGTCAAACCGGTGCCTCGGACGAGCAGGGCATGGAACAAGTTCACAAACGCTGCGGCGATGAGAGAAGCTAATACACCAGCGCCCAGCCAATCGTGAGGAAACTGCTTGCGAGCCTGATTTGCCAGACCAGCGAAATGCAAAGCCACCCACAACAAAGCGCCCAATCCTAAGGCGCCCAGCGATGTGGCTTGCACCAAATACAAATTGTTGGAATCGGGCGGCATTTTTTCTTCGTTGGGCAGTGAATCGTAATAGGAGCCGATGTTCGTTTGATAATTGCCCGGCCCGACACCGGTTGCAAAGTTTTTAGATCGCTCGCCGCTTTCACTAACTCGCCTTGATTGACTCCAGCCTAACGCGGCATACCATTCGATGAATTGCTTCTTCAAATTTGGCGCCGCATCAGGTGTAATGGTGGCTGAATCCGCTGTTTCGCCTTTATAGGGAGCGGGCCTGGCCGTTGCACTTAAAGACTCGGTGCGTGCCATGTTTAATGTGCTGGACATAGCCCATGCACCTAATGTGGCTGCGAAAAACAAACCCAAAACAATCAAAGCGCGCGCCGGTTGGCGCAGCATAGCGCCCGCCGCTAAAACGCCAAGCGTAATCGCTAATGTTGCCCACGGCGAAATCAAGGTTAAGGCAGCCAAAGCCACTGTTACCAAAGTCGCAATAAACGGCGGTAGCGGTTTATTCCAAATGGACAAAATATGCGCGACGGCAAAAGGCATGGTTAAAGCTAAAAACGCGGCGTAAGCATTGGGTGAAGAAAACAGCGCATTCGGGCCATGCTCTTCCCGTGACGTGAGCAATTCGGCCAGAGCAATTAGCGTCGTTAAAAGCAAAGCGCCGGAAAAAGCGTGCAAAGCCAAGCGCCGTCGCGAAACTAAATCTCCCTCGCGCCGGTCGTGCATCAGATTGACGAATACCATCGGCGCGATCAGAAAATACATCGAAAACTGAATGATGTCGGCAATGGCTTCTTTGGATTCCTTAACACCGAACGATTTGATTTTTCCTCCAATTCCTCCGGCTTCGTTCATGGCGGAACTGACAGCATTGACGATGGTCGGCGAATGCAGGGCAGCGATAATCATGGCGACGATCAGCGCCCAACAGGGCAAAGGTGGCCACCACAGTTTTTTCCAGGCGCGCAGTTGCGTAGTCCGCACGCTAAACCAACCGAAAACCAAAAGCAAAAATATGTCGCAGAAGGCAATAAAAAGCTGTTTGGTAACGAAGCCTTGTGTTTTCAAGGTGTCTTGGCCCAGTGCAAAGTTTGTAAGCTGCGAACACATTAAAACGATGAGAATCGCTAAGAGAATCGAGTCGAGTTTTTGGGCGCCGGTCTGATTTTTCATTCCTCTTCCTCGCTTTCAACCGGCGCGCCGGCAAATTGGTGGCGCGCCCATAAAGCCCACAGTAAAACCGGCAAAACCATTAACATCATCTGGCGGGTGCGGGGATGCGCCGCTACCGCCGCGCAGCATAAAGCAAGGGCAGCGAATTCGAAAACTTGCATCATGAACAAGACAAAAACCGTAGGGTTAAGCGGCGTGGAAGAACTTGCTGGATAAAAGCCGCCGACAAAACGAAAACTAAACAGGCCGATTAGCAGCAGTAATAACAAAGCGCCGAGCAAAGCGCGCAGCCAGCCACCTAAAGTTTTGAGCCATGACGGGATACTGAGAAGCGCGCCTATGAAAACACACCACGCGGCGCAGGAAAAACGAAACTCCTCTTCATATAACGTGAAGGCGGGCAAGCTTTCGGGAACAGTGCGGCGCGATAGGCCATAAACCACAAACAAGGCGGCGCACAGGGCAAAGGTGGCCGCTTCTCGATGCGGCCCGATTTTGCGGTGCAGTGGCGTCCAGGCGAAAAGTGCGGCTAAGATTCCTAAAACCGGCAAGGTTAATTGGTCGGCGGGGCCGGGTTTGGCATCGTTCAAAAACGCCAGGGCGAAAACTGCTAAGAGGGCAACGGTTGCTGAAATGGAGGCCCAGAAGGGCACAGCCGCTTCAGGTTCGAGCGTGCCGGTTGCTATCGGCGGCCCTTGCGAAGGCGGCACGCCGCGTGGCGCATCAAGTGTTTCGAGTGTAGTGTCTGTCATGGCTTGAAATGTGTTGCGACTTAGTTTCGCGGCAGTTAGAAACACAAAAGCGGCAACGGTTGCCCGTTGCCGCTCTAACCCCTCACCCCAACCCTCTCCCCCGACCGCTGCGCTGGGGAGAGGGGCGCTTAGCTCTTACGCTTCTACAAGATTAAAAGAATTCGGGGCATAGGATGTTGTTTCTCCCTCTCCCCAGCGCAGCGGTCGGGCGGGCGCCCTTTGGGCAGGAGGTTGGGGTGAGAGGCACTAAGGCCGCAAAAACATCTGCGTAATCCATAAGTCGCCCTTGGCGCTAACGGCGATGCCAATGCCAATATTCGTAACATCGCGATAAAGAATATTGGCGCGGTGACCGGGCGAGTTCATTAATGCTTCGTGGCCTTTTTGCACATCGCTTAAATCCACCTGTTTGGGCGAACCCCAGGCACGAAAAATGTTTTCGGCGATAACGCGCGGCGCCGCGTGACCCGCAGCACGATAACGGTCTAAATGAGTGGTCAAGCCGCGCGTGGGTGAATCGTGCGAAAAATAATTTTTATCACGCATTTCGGCAGCATGGGCGCGCGATACGTTTGCCAAATCATCGTTCCATTTCAATTCGCCAAGGCCTGCTTTGGCGCGCTCCGCGTTGATCATGTCCCTCATGGCGTGTTCCAACTTCGTCAGGCGCGCATCATTTTGTCCCAGGCTGGCGCCGTTTTGAGCGGTAACGGTAACCGGCACAGAAGCGGGAACAATTACGGGGAAGTTATTGATTACAGAGGTTGTGGGCGAAGTCTGGGTGTTGGTAACGGAAGCTACTGCAACGCCCTGTAATTGAGCGCTAAAGGCAGTTGCCAGGGATGAGGCTTGTGCAACTTGATTGGCTACAGCTAACGCACCCTGGTTATTGCCTTCGCGCTGTAAAACATAAGCCAGCAAAAGGTTTACTTCGGGACGCGGGCCATAACGGCGAATGCTATCTTCCAAAATGACGCGCGCGGTGCCGGTGCCGCCGGTTGCGAGTTGGTCAAGCGCCAGTTGATAACGCGCTAAAATCGCGTCGTCGTTTGCAGCTTTGGTCTCTTGTTTTTCAAGTTGCTTTTCAGGAGCGGCATTTTGCGAGAAAACAGGCGTGCTGAACAAAGTCGCGGTTACAACACAGGCAGTCAAAAAACTAAGAGGCACCAAGAAACGAGGCTTCATCAAGACTCCCAACGAACAGAATAACCAACAGAATGAGGCACCGGCTATTCTTGAAGGACAGGAAGTATCATGTCTCTCAGGCCGAAGCGCGACTTTAGACGCGATGTTTTATCGTTGGTTTCATGATGAACTTTTGTTAAGGGCGCGAACTCTTATTGCGCGTCCCTGGCAAGAGCCAAAGGGTAAGGGCGCTGTATAATAACCCTGTAAGTTTTGAATCTATTAGCTGCGGATTTTATAAAGGTTTTCATGGCTCGTTTTCCATTTCCTGTTGTTCTCTTATTGCTGTTGGCCTTGCCACTGCAAGCACAACAGGCCGGCAATGACACTGTAGATGGCGCCTCCAATGCAACTTCGGGTGCAACTTCAGGCGAGCCGGCACCGACACCGACTCCTGATCCGAAGCGGCCCATTAAGATGAGCCTGACTTCGCCGTTTGCCTCCGGCGGGCCGCGCTTGTCGGTGCCGGCGAATTGGGGCCACTGGATTCCGATTCAAGTCACGCTTTCCAATACCGGCGAACCGGTGAGCGGGCGTCTGGAATTGCGCCTGACCGTTGATAATGATCCGGGTGTGCGTGCTTCGGTGGCTTATACCGATGTAGATTTGCCGACAGTTTCCAACAAGCAAGTGTGGCTTTATGCGCGGTATGATAACGATTTCAATAGCGGTGAGGTGAACTTTTCAGGTCGTGGTTTTCGTGGGTTAACATCATCGTTTGACCTCAGGAAAAAAGACGCCGGCACACGGATTGTGCTTTCGGTGAACGCAGCGGGCGAAAAAATGAGCGGCTTGCTGAATCTGAAAAAGCCGGAAAGCTTAGGCATCAAAGCCGAAATAGACGAAGAAAAGCGGCAGAATCAGGGCTTTCAAAACTTTGGCGGTTCTCAGGCCAACAAAAACGCCTGGGCTTATGATATGGTTCTGCCGTTGGCGACAAATCATCGTGGCTTACCTTCGCGCTGGGTCGGCTTGCAAATGGCCGATGCAATTGTCTTGCAAGATTTCCCACATGCCGAACTAAGCGCCACGCAACAAGAAGCTTTGCGTGGCTATGTCGCTGGGGGGGGCGCCTTGATTGCCATTGGCGGCGCCGATTGGGATCGTCTGGCGCGCTCACCTTTAGCCGATTTATGGCCGGTGACACCAACAAGTGCCGCGCCCGCTGGTAATACACAAAAACAAGCCTTTTACCGCCGTTATGTGCAACCACAAAAGGAATTGCGATCCTTTTCTCTGGGCGATGATTTGGCAGGCGCGCCTTTGATGCTCACCAACGGCACTCTGCGGCCCGGCGCGAAGGCGTTGTGGGGTAGTTCGTCGCCGATGATGGCCACGCGGCCTTATGGAGCGGGAAGAGTAGTCTTCCTGGCTGGTGATCCGAATCAGCCGCCGTTTTCCGGTTGGCGTGGGATTCCTTACTTATGGGCCGAAGTTTTTCAGAATACGCCGCCGATTAGCAGCATTCAGGAAACCAAACTAACAATGGTCAACTGGCACATGATGGGCAATACATCCCTGGCCGAAGGGCGAACCGACCCAAGCTACGGCTTGCTTGAAGGGCTGCGACGCGTGCGCCAGTTAAAAACGCCGCCGGTTTCAACCATCGCCTGGTTTCTGGCTCTGTATGTTTTCTTTTTGGTGCCGGTCAATTATTGCGTGCTGCGCTTGTTCGACAAGCGCGAATTGGCCTGGGTAACGGTGCCGGTTATTGTCGTAGCCTTTTCCTTTATGAGTTATGCGGCGGCGCTTCGTATCAAAGGCAGCACGCTCCTCGCGCGGCAGATTAACATCGTGCAGGGCAGCGGCACTTTAAATGGAACTCCTGCCGGCGATTTGCAAGCGCGCTCCGATTCGATGTTGTGGTTATTCTCGCCGCGCAAAACTTCGTATGCCATTGCCGGTGATAATCCGCGCCTGGCGCTCTCGCATTATATTCACTCCGAAACTTCGTTGAATTCACCGGTGACCATCGCGCAACTGGCCGATGACAAACCGATGCGCATCGAAGATGCCGCCGTGAACATGTGGGACTGGCGCGCTTTTGTCGGCCACGCTCCGGTCAGCACCAAAGGCGGTATTCAGGTGACGGCACAAGGCGACGCGGCGCCCCAGGTCAAAAATGCCACCCCCTTTGACATGAAAGGTGTTGTGCTGAAATGGAGTGGACGCCTGTGGAAATGCGCCGACCTGAAAGCCGGTAGCACGGTGAAGGGCCAACTGTCGTCACAAAGCAGCGCAACGGGCACGCAACTGTCAAACCAGATTGCGAATTTGTCCAACCTCAGAAGTCTGTTTCCGGTCGGCGGCGCCAATTTGTCGGAAGTTGCCTCCAGTGCGCTGAACATGACTTTAACGGGCGCCAGGAGCGATGCTGACACGCTTTTGATAGGTTGGAGCACCCAGCCTGTGGGCGGCTTGACAATTGAAGATTCGTCACCCGCCTATGAAAATGCCACGCTCTTCGTTTACGAAATCCAATAAAGACCCCTCACCCCGACCCTCTCCCCCGAACGCTGCGCTGGGGAGAGGGTGAACTAAACTCTCATGCTCCGAAGAACTACAAGTTGTGCAGAAGCAGAAGAGCAAAGTGCCCCCTCTCCCCAGCGCAGCGTTCGGGGGAGAGGGTCGGGGTGAGGGGCTAAAGCGAGACATTATGCCCGACATGTTGGTCAAGTTGTATGAGTTGCCGCCATTGGAGCCAATTGTAGAAGCGCAACGTGCCAAAGGCATTACCATTCGACGCGCCCTGGCTCCAGAAAAGCATCTGGTTTTGGAGTGGATCACGCGCCATTTTTCCGCTTATTGGGCCAGCGAATGCGATGTGGCCTTTGGTAATGCGCCTGTGTCGTGTTTCATAGCCATCCAGGACGACTGTTTACGCGGCTTTGCCTGTTATGATGCGACATGTCTTAATTTCTTCGGGCCAACCGGTGTAAGCGAAGCAGTGCGCAGACAGGGTATGGGTGAAGCATTGCTGCTCGCCTGTTTACACGCCATGCGACAAGTAGGTTACGGTTACGCCATAATCGGAGGAGCCGGGCCGACAGGCTTTTATGAAAAGGTCGCCGGCGCGCAAGCCATTGCCGATTCCTCTCCCGGCATTTACAAAGGAATGCTACGCCACAGCGGCGATGAGCCTCAAGCTTGATTGGTCATGGCGAAACGGCAACGGATAATCGAGTGGGGCTTGCTACTGCTCATCGTCATTTTCGCAGCGGCCCTGCGCTTGTGGAATTTATCACTTGTGCCGTTTGGTTTTCATGGCGATGAAGCCGTTTCGGGCCTTGAAGCGCAGCGTATCTGGCGCGAAAACGGAATCGGGCCTTATACCGGCGCGGCGCTTGGGCAACCTACCGGGCCGATTTATCTTGTAGCACTTTCGCTGCGCGCTTTTGGCGATTCCATTTTCGCGGTGCGGCTGGTTTCGGCCCTGTCGGGCACTCTGGCGATTGTGGTTTTATATGGCCTGGCGCGCCGTCATTTTTGCGCGCAAGTTGCTTTGCTGGCAGCTTTCTTCCTGACAATTACCAATTGGCACCTTCCTTTTTCACGCATTGGATTTCCACTGGGCATGTGGCCTTTGGTGGTGTTGCTGGAGACATTCGTTTTATTGGAAGCCATTGAGCGGCGGCGTATTTTCTGGTGGATATTG
>DASWNL010000359.1:0-7250 GCA_036399215.1 Abditibacteriaceae bacterium | reverse complement strand
GATAATGCTATCATCTTACGCCTATCCATTCGTTTCTTGCTCCTTGCCAATCTTCAAACTATAGCTGGTATTCAATAAGCAACGCCGCGCGTAGCCGCCAAACAATGCACGAAGAAATTCCAATGATGTGTCGGCTTTACTGAGTGAAATTGGTCTCTATCAATCTAAACTCAGGCCGTTTCTCGTGGAGCGCTTGTCGTCTCGTCAGACCACATTTCATCATCTAAGCGGCGCAGTTCGCCGGCGGCCCAGCCGAGTTGGCTAAAGCGTCTGGCGGCATCTTCGATTTGCTGATGGCCACCCGATAAATTCAGGCGGGCCAGCTCGATTTTAGCGCTTTCGGTTGCCTGCGAAAGCTGCTGCAAATGGGCGCGTTCGGTTTCCAGTTCGTGCTTTAATAATTGAGCGTCCACTTCCAAACGTCCAACTGTTGCCAGGCGCTGGCAGGTATGCCACAAAGCATCTAAAGCCTCATTTGTTTCATTCAAAATCTGTTCGCATAAAGGCGTGGGCAGGGAAGTCGAGGTGCTTTGCGCGGCGCTGCGCAAGGCTTTGACCTGGTTCACGGTTTCTAAAAGGCGTGGCCGTAAGTTTTCTTCGGGCAAAGGCAGTTTGCTTTTTAAATAGGTTGTGATTTGCGGCCAGCGGTCGGCATTTGCCAGCAAACACAAGCCTTCGTAAACACGGCCCTCCTGCAAGCAGTGCATGGCATCGCCGGACTTTTGATGGCGCAGGTTCACACAGATACCCCACACGATGCCGGCGATGATAAGCAATTCCACAAGGGGAATGGTGACGTTCACAGCCTGAGTATAGACTGGCGTGAGCTTTTAATGAGGAATGAGATTCTATGGCGCAGATCAAGGTTTATGGTCTTAAAGAGCAGCTTAACCCTATCAAAGCCGGCTTATCGCAGGTCATTCATGAATGTGTGATGGAAGCCTTGGCTTTGCCGCCGGACAAGAGATTTCATCGCTTCTTTCCACTGGAAACCGAAGATTTTTACTTTTCCGCAGATCGTTCGCCGCGTTATACCATTATAGAAATCAGCCTGTTTGAAGGCCGTTCGATAGAAACCAAAAAGCGGTTAATTCGATTGCTTTTTCAACGCGCGAAAGAAGAATTGAACCTGGCGCCGGCTGACCTGGAAATCACCCTGACCGAAACGCCGCGCTGCAACTGGGGTATTCGCGGCTTGCCCGCTGATGAAATCGGCTTGAATTACAAAGTCGAAGTGTGATTCAACGCCGCTTCTCTATAAGGTGTGCCGCTAATTGATGGCGTGGCGTGAACAATCGCTTGTAAACCAAAAGCGTCATTAAAACGCAGCCAAGCATTGAAGATGTGGCGACCATAAACATGACGACGATCTGATATTTGACGGCTTCCATCGGGTTGGCACCCGCGATAATTTGGCCGGTCATCATGCCGGGCAGCGACACCAATCCAATCACGTTCATGGTATTGATTTGCGGAATCATGCCACGCCGAATGGCTGCGGCCAAAGGTTCGCGCGCCGCTTCCCAACTGGTCGCGCCTAAAGCCAGTTCGTTTTCTATCTCGTGACGCTTTTCTGAGAGCGTTTCCAGAAGCGTATCAAGGCAAAGTGAAACGCCGGTGAGGGCATTGCCTAAAATCATGCCGAGCAGGGGAATGGCGTATTGGGCATGATACCAGGGTTGCACCTGAATAATGACCGCTGTTACCAAAAACGTGGTGATAAAACTGCTAAGTAGCAAGGACACAAATGAGAGTTGCATCATTCCACTAAAGCGCCGCTGTGAGCGACTTGTGGCGGCTTGCGCGGCAATAGCGATCATCACGGCCATGACGCCAAAAACAAGGGGCGCGCTGTCCAAAGCGAAAACCCATTTGAGAACATAGCCAATCAAGAGAAGTTGAAGAACGGTGCGCAGCGTGCCTATGAAAAGCGCCCTTTCCAACTTCAAACGCATAGCCACGCTGAGTAAGCCGCACAATAATATCAAGCCGCATGATAGCGCCAGTTGATTGAATGATAAAGGCAGGGCATCCATAACTTAAAGCCAATCACCCGTTTCGCAAATACGATGGCAAAGCCGCGCAGCTTGAGCGCGGTCATGGGTCACCATTAAAATCGCCAGTCCGTTTTGCACTTCGGCTTGTAAAAGCGTTTCGACATTATGCGCCGCTTCAGAATCTAAGGCGCTGGTTGGTTCGTCGAGCAATAAAACCGTAGGTTGTAAAAGCAATGCGCGAATTATAGCTAAGCGCTGTTGCTGACCTTGCGACAGCGTGCGCGCGTTTTGGCTTTGGTCATGTGGCAATTGCAATTGCTTTAGCAGTTGTGCAGCGCGTTCTGAGGCGAAAGCATGTGTGGTGCTGCGGTAACAAAAGGGGCGCCGCAGGTTCTCTTCGATGGTGCCATCGAACAGGATGGGACGCTGTTCAATGTAAATCACACGACGGCGAAAAAGCGGATACGTCCAGTTGTCCGGCGTGAGCTTTTCTAAAAAAACAGTGCCGGAAAGCGCATCATCCAATCCGGCCATGATGCGCAGCAGCGAAGTTTTGCCGCAACCCGAAGCGCCGCAGATGCCGACTATCTCACCACGCTCTAAACGCAGATTCACGCCACGTAGCAGTATTTTTCCACCGGCGCCAACTGCAACTTCGCGCAATTCCAAAAGGGGCACGAGACAATTTTACAAAGGTGAGAAAAACGCAGTTGGAGGAGTTGGAAAAGGGAGAGTGAGTAAGCGTGTCATTCCAAGCGAAGCGACGAAGGAGCGGGCGCCCTCCGGGCAGGATCGAGGAATCCTTTCTGTGGATTATTTAAAGATTCCTCGACTGCGGGCTACATCCTGCCCGGAGGGCACCCGCGCTCGGAATGACAACTCTCTTTGCCCGAATGTATTTTTCCTAAACTGATTTTACTTTACGCCGTTACCCCCATGAAGCGCGCCTTGTGGCCGGGGAAAATAGCCTCGGCTTTGTCGTTTTTCAAACGTTTGGCGACGATTTCGCCCAACACATCACGGTAATCGGCGGTTACTCGCAAATCGCCCGGTGCTTCGAGGTCATCTTTGCCCAGGCCCGGCCAGCGTCCATAAACCTGGCCGCCCTTAATGCCGCCGCCTAATAGAAACATCACGCCAGCGCGGCCATGATCGGTGCCCAGTCCGCTGTTTTCGGCCACGCGGCGCCCAAACTCGGTCATGGCGACTATTGTTACGCGGTTTAGCTCACTATCTAAGTCACGCGCAAAAGCCGCGATGCCTTGCGCGAGGTCGTTGGCTTGTGCGGGCAACAGGTTGTTTTGCGCCACGTGTGTGTCCCATAAAAAGGGGCCGCTATGGTCGAGACAGGCCGCTTCGAGGCCAATATCGCCTTTGATAAGGCAGGCCACCTGGCGCAAGCCGCGCCCGAAGGTGCTGTCGGGATACTGCGCGCCGCCAGACGGTTTGTAATTTTTCGGGTCAAGGCGTCGCAACGATTCGAGAACCGCTAATGTTTCTCGTCCCGCGTGAGAAACCGCGTCGCTGCCGTCATAAAGCGACGACAAAATCTGCCGGGCGCGAGCCGCCTTTTGCAAGTCCTTATCTCCATCGGGCAGGATTAAGCGGAACTCATCTAAAGAATTTAATGCCGTTGCCTGCGTCGCGCCGCGCAGAGATTCGGGCATGATGTTCGATAAAGCAACAGCGCGCAATGGTGAATCATTACGGCCCGGTGCGCTGGATAAATGACGTGCCAGCCAGCCCCCATTTTGCCCGCCTGGCGTGCTGCCCTGGCCATGCTCCATGAGCGCCATCGCTTCAAAATGCGAGCGGGACTGGTCAAATGAGCCGCAGGCATGGACTAAGGCCATTGTGCCTTTGTCATAGAATGGTTTGAGTGGGGCCAGGGTAGGGTGAAGACCGAAAAAACCATTCAAATCAAGAGCACGATCTTTGGAGTTTTTGGTTTTATCTCTGGGCGAAGGCACGCCAAGCGTGGGGCGGTTTTTGTAGTAAGCGTCGTCGCCATGTGGCACGATGAGATTCAAGCCATCGGCGCCGCCGCGCAGAAAAATCATTACCAGAATATCCCGTTCATTTTGATGCGGTGGTGGCGCGACGGCCACGCCGGCTAAGGCTGTTTTGCCTTTGGCCCACCAAACCAACGATGCTAAAGCGCCACCCAGCATGGCGCGACGGGCTACAGGAACAGTTTCAATCTCACGCGGCGCGTTGCCGCTGCCATCACAACCAAGCCATTCATTCATAAATGCTCACCGCCATTGAAACTCCGGCGTGCAAAGCAGAAGGGCAGCAATATGCGATGCTGCTTTTGCGGGGTCTTTCACATCATCCAGGTTCGTTGTAAGGGTGTGAATTAATTTGGCTTTTTCCTGAGCCGAATGACCCAGAATAATTTCGGTCAAAGCTGGGGCGGCGGCTTTTTTTTCTATCAACGCCGCGAGGTTCAGTGATGTATCTTCAATTCTGTTGTGAGTTAGGGCAATGGCGAAGTTCCAACGCGCCAAAAGTGAACCAGTCCAGGCACGCGTCTGGTCTGGATAGCCGTCCGGCATCGGCCACAAATGCAGCGGTTGGCCCATGCGAGTCAGTTGCTCTTGTAAAGGGCGCCCCGCAGCCGTATCCGCCCCTAAAACACGTAGCGACGAAACCAGGAAATCAAAAGGCCGCTTGATAATCGGCGGGCCGTTTTGCAACTCATCAGATAGCAAAAGCGGGCGTAGCATAGCCTTGATGTCACCACCCGTTTTTAAGTAAATTCGGGCTATCTTCTGCGGCCAATTGCCGACTTCTTCGCCCAAAAAATAGCGGCATAGTTTCTCGGAAATGTATTTCGCGGTTTGCGGATGCTTGACTAAAATATCCAAAACGCGCTCGGCGTCTTTTTCACCGCCATTAGCGGGAATTCGCTGGCCCAAAACAACCTTTTCACCATTGTCATGGCGCTCAGCATCAAAGCGAAACTGGCCTTTGTTGCGGCGCAAAAAGCGGTCTTCAATTGTCCAGCCGGTGAAACAGCGCGCCACTTCCTGCACGTCTTTTTGCGAATAGCCGCCACGCACGCCAAGGGTGTGCAACTCCATCAGTTCACGCGCATAGTTTTCATTAGCGCGGCCTTTTCGGTTGACGTTGTTATCCAAATAGGCCAGCATGGCCGGTGAATGTGCTGAAGCCTTGAGTAATTCGGGAAACTTGCCCAACGCGTGAGGCCGAATGACTTTTAATTGGTCAGTCGGCAAGAAGTAAGTTCCATCGCCTTTGCGTGCGTAAATATTGAAGTGGTTCGTCCAAAAATCCACCATGCGCTCTAAAAGTTGGTGGCGCGAATAAACTGCGCGCAAAATCGCGGCTTGCTGCAAGCCGCGTAGCATTGGCTCGACGTGCGTATCACGCATTTCCAGGGCACCGGTTGAAAAAACCTCGACGCTACGCAGACGCGCTAAAAGAATCATTTCATCGTTGCCATCGGGATGAAGCTGCGCATCCACATACTTTTCCGCGCCCATTTTTGCGACCCTCGCCACATCTCCCGGCGTTGGCCCAAAAGCCACGCGGTTTAAGAGGCGCACAATCGGGTCGCTATGCGCCGGGGGCGAAGGCGGCGCTGAGAAATGCGGTGCCGTAGCGCGCCGCACAACGCGCGAACAACCGCCAATCAATAAAGCGCCACTTGAAACGCCGCTTAATGCGCCGAGTTTGAGCCAATCGCGCCGGGAGATTCGCATGATTCTTCGTCCTTGAGCCGCGTGCTCAGTGCCGTTTGAGAAATGACTGGTTGAGGAGTTATTTGAGAGGTAACTGGAAACGGTTCCGATAATTGGACGGGTGATAGGGGTGAAGGCTTTCTGGCTTTTGCCCCTCGTTTCCATAAGACTTTAGCGCCCGCGCCCAAACCGGCAATGACACTGGCCGGGGCTATCAAAAACCAACCGAGAACAGGAAAAAGCCACGCTAACGACATCATCCCGGCGCCGCGCGCCAGGGCGGTTAAGGAAGAGATGCGTTCATCGCGTGCCCCCGTGCGCTCACCCATTAAAAGCGCCATGCCGGAGCCACCCAGAAGGCTTGTCGCCAGTAGAACCAACAGTAAAATCCAGCCCAGAAACTTAAAAGCGCCTGGTGCATTCAGCAGGGCAATTGAGCCGAAACCGAGGGGCAAAACCGTTAGCAACCCCAGGCCAAAAGCGCGTCCAGCTTCGTTTTCCAACACGCGCCGCGCTGCATTAGCTTTGGCTTCAAAGAGCAGCGCCACGCCAATTAGCAGCACCCATAACGACAGGCAAACACCTGAAATTACACCCACAACGGCCAACACATCGCCAATTGTCATTGCGCCTCCTCAACCAATCTTAAAAGACAATGGTAAGTAAACACGAAGATTTGAAACTTTGCTTACCTAAATGGTTCGTCGCCTTGATGTTAGTGAGATTTATTGCCAGTAAGGAACAAGACCACTCTTGACTAATCTTGTAAATTGGTTCTTAAATCATTTCCAATTTGGGATGCAGACGTTCAATCAGTTTTTCTAATTCATCGCGCAACTCATCGGGCAAGCGCTCGCCGAAGATTTCATAAAAATCCAAAAGGTCGTGCGCTTCGTGGCGCCATTCGGCGGGCGAAACGGTCAAGAGTTGGCGGCTGGCATCAGGTGCAATTTGCAGTCGAGACAGATGCAAATCATCCGGGGTGGCCACTAAACCGGCGGCAGTCCCGATGGGCGCCGGTGCCTTATCCAATCGCTCAAAAACCCATTGCAAAACGCGAATGTTTTCGCTGTAACCGGGCCAGAGCAATTCTCCGTTTTCGTCGCGTCGGAAAAAATTGACGGCAAACAAACGGGGTAAGTGCGAGGGCGAAGTCAGGCGCACCAGGCGCAGCCAGTGCGCAAAGTAATCGGCTATGTGATAGCCACAAAAACGACGCAGGGCAAACGGATCACGCCGCAGGCACTTTTCTGTGTCGGTGCCTTCTTCGGCAGTCTGAGAGGCCATCGTTGAGCCGATAAAAATTCCGTGTCTCCAATCGAAGGCCTCTGTAACCAGCGGCCAGGTGTCCTCGCGTTGCGCGCCAAAAAGCAGGGCTGCAAGGGGCACGCCTTGCGCGTCGTTCCAGCGCGCATCCAAAACAGGGCACTGTGTTAAGGGTGCGGTAAAGCGCGCATTAGGATGCGCCGCCGTTTGGCCGTTTCGTCCATCTTCAGGTGTCCAGTTTTGGCCTTGCCAATCGGTTAATCGCGCCGGAGGTTTGTTG
>DASWNL010000358.1:0-3267 GCA_036399215.1 Abditibacteriaceae bacterium | reverse complement strand
GGCGCCATCGCCGGTGCGCTTTCTCATGCCGGTTATGACGAAAGTGAAGCCAACTATTATGGCGGCGCCGTAGAAAGCGGCGGCGTGTTGGTCGCTGTTGACACAACCGGCTCCAGTGTTAGCACCGATCAAGTTCGTTCGGTGCTGGCTCAGCACGGCGGACGCTTTTACGGAGCATAAAACGTAGATCTTGAAAACAAAAAGGCCTGTCCATTTTTATGGACAGGCCTTTTTGTTTTCAGTATTTAAGCAACGATGTTGACGAGACGGCCCGGCACAACGATAAAACGCTTTGGCTCTTTGCCGCCCAGTTGTGCTTGCACTTCGCTGTGGGCCATGACGGCTTCCTTAATCGCTTCTTCATTGCTATCAGCGGCCATCGTCACACGTGCGCGCACTTTGCCGTTGATTTGCACCGGCAAAACGACTTCATCTTCTTTTGCTAATTCTTGGTCACCCAGCGGCCAACTCATTTGATAAGCCGATTGATTGAAGCCAAGTTGACTCAACAGTTCATCGCTCAAATGCGGTGCAAAAGGTGCCAACAGCAAAAGCAGCGATTCAATGGCTTCTGAGTAAGCCGCATTAGGCCCTTCTGGCAAAGTCTTCAACCCGTCTTGCAACGTGTTGGAAAACTCCATCAATCCGGCGATGGCCGTATTCAGTGAGAAGCGTTCAATATCAGCGCCGACTTTGAGAATCGTCTGATGCGTTTTGCGGCGCAACGCGATGTCTCCATCTTTAATCTCTTCGCGCCAGTTGGCCATAAAAGGGCGCGCTAAAGCTAAGCGCCAGACTTTTTCCAGGAAGCGATAAGGGCCGATGAAAACCGTATCCGCTTTGTCGTTACCGTTTTCATCCTTGCCCGAAGCCCATTCGGCATCTAATTCTGCCGGGCCAAGATAAAGCGTTGCCATACGCGTGGCATCCGCGCCAAAGCGGGCAACGGCATGATCGAGTGGCACCACATTACCTTTGCTCTTGCTCATCTTGAGGACTTTGCCTTCGGTTTCGGAATGCATCGTCACCATGCCCTGCGTGAACAGGCGAGCAAAGGGTTCACTTGTCGGCGCCAGGCCCATATCGAACAAAACTTTGTTGAAAAAGCGCGCGTAAATCAAGTGCATGGTGGCGTGCTCAATACCGCCGACGTATTGATCTACATTCATCCAGCGCTTCACATCGTCTTGGCGAAAGGGCACATCTTCGGCATCTGGCGAGCAGTAGCGCAAGAAATACCACGACGAATCCACAAAGGTATCCATCGTATCAGTTTCGCGCCGCGCCGGACGGCCTTTGCTGTCGGTTGTATTCAAAAATGATTCAGATGTGAGCAAAGGATTGCCGCTGCCGGTGAACTGCACATCGGAAGGCAAGGTAACCGGCAATTGATCTTCCGGCACCGCTTCGATGCTGCCATCTTCACAGTAAATAACCGGAATCGGGCAGCCCCAGAAACGCTGGCGGGAGAGGCACCAATCGCGCAAGCGAAAATTAACCGTGCGCTGTCCAATGCCCTTAGCTTCCATGTATTCGCCGATTTGGGTTTTTGCTTCTGCGGAAGAACGGCCAGAAAAATCGCCGGAATTGATTAATATGCCATATTCAACGACAGCGCTTTCGGCCACCAGTTCATCGTTGGCATCAGTTCTGTCAGCGGGAACAACCACGACTTTTATTGGTAAATTATGCGCTTTGGCAAACTCCCAATCGCGTTGGTCATGCGCCGGAACAGCCATAACCGCGCCGCTACCGTAATCGGAAACCACATAGTTGCCCAGCCAAATCGGCACATCTTCGCCGGTCATAGGGTTAGTGCAAAACGCGCCGGTAAAGATGCCTTCCTTGGGAATGTCCGCGTCGTGATCGCGCTGCTCATCTTTTTGCAGGGCGACATGGTTTTTAAACTCTTCCGCAGGCGTCTCGAACTCGGTGCCGCGCACCAAATCAGCAACCAATTCGTGATCGGGTGCTAAAACCATGTAAGTCACGCCGAAAACCGTATCCACGCGTGTAGTGAAAACTTCGATGCTTTTGGAAGGGTCATTTTTTAAGGGAAAGCGAAAACTAACGCCTTCACTACGCCCAATCCAGTAGCGCTGCATGGTCTTGACGCGCTCCGGCCACTCCAACTCATCTAAATCATCTAACAAGCGTTGGGCGTAAGCAGTCGTCTTGAAGAACCACTGCGTTAAAGCTTTCTGTTCGACAACGGTGCCACAGCGTTCGCATTCGCCGTCTTTAACCTGCTCATTGGCCAGAACCGTTTGACAGTCAGGGCACCAGTTGACGTTAGCCGTGCGCCGCTCAACTAAACCGCGCTTGTAGAATTGCAGGAATAGCCACTGCGTCCACTTATAGTAATCAGGCGTGCAGGTTCGCACTTCACGCGACCAATCGAAGGAGATGCCCAGGCGGTCGAATTGCTGGCGCATGGCGTCCATGCGGGCGAATGTCCATTCATCTGGGCGGGCACCGGTTTTAATGGCTGCATTTTCAGCGGGTAAGCCGAAAGCATCAAAGCCCATCGGATGCAAAACAGCGTAGCCTTGCATAACACGATAGCGCGCCACGGCATCGCCAATCGAGTAGTTGCGAACGTGCCCAACATGCAAATCGCCCGATGGGTAGGGGAACATGTCCAGGTAATAAAACTTCGGTTTAGAAGCATCGTTGCCGGTGCGAAACAGGTTCTCTTCGCGCCAGCGCGTCTGCCATTTGCTTTCAATATCCGCTGGTTGATAGCGGTCAGGTTTTGTTTCAGTCACAATCGTTCCTCGATTCAACCCCCTCCCGGCCTCCCCCGCAGGGGAGGAGAGTTCCCCTCGCTCTGCGGGTGCCCTTTGGGCGGGAGGTTAGGGGAGGGTGCCTTCTTTTCTTTTTCCGGCAAGGCTCTTTGCACGGCAACATAAGCGACCGCGCTAAGAATTACTACCAAAAGTCCGGCCCAGAGTAAAGCGAACTTTTCTTCTCGTGAGAACTGAAAATATCGCCAGTTAGGCAAGGCAACGGCAAGACCAATAGGTAGCAATCCCGGCATGTGCAGGCCGGTAAAGGCCACAAACATCAGAATTACGAAGATAAACGGAATCGCCAGGTTTCTGGCTCCGCGCCAGTTCATGGCGTTGAGATGAAGGGCCGCAAAGAGCAACGCCAAAAACAAGTAATCGCCGACCCCAATAGACACCGGCTGGATGGCGTATTGAGCACCTTGAGCCAACTGTCCGGCTTTAGGCAAACTCGGCATCATTTTTTCGGCTACTTCCG
>DASWNL010000357.1:0-5500 GCA_036399215.1 Abditibacteriaceae bacterium | reverse complement strand
GGCTTTGGGCGGGCAGTTGCAAGCTACAACTATCGGTTACGAAATCACCAAGCGCGCCGGCGGCGATGCCAAAACAGCAGCCTGGCAAGTGGGCATTGCTTCTCTTGTGCAGGGTGTGCCGGTGATGCTTTTGGTTTTGCCCGCCGGGCAGTTGGCCGACCTTTTAGACCGGCGGCGCATCGCCTTATGTGGCTTAGCTGCCTCGGTGCCGTTGTCGTTGTTCCTGGCCTACTCGTCTTTTATTCAAGCACCGCTTCAGCAACTTTACTGGTGCCTGTTTATCATCGCGTTTTGCAACGCCTTGATGCGTCCGGCGCAAAGCGCACTCTTGCCGCAACTGGTGGAAAGCCGCGACTTGGCTAATGCTGTAACGTGGAACAGCACACGCTGGCAAATCGCTTCAGTTGCCGGGCCGGCGCTTTTAGGCCCAATTCTGTTCTGGCTCAAAAAGCCAGCTTATGTTTACGCGATGGAAGCGTTTTTTCTGTTTCTGTTCTGGTTGTGCCTACTTTTCACGCGCCCACGCCCGCAGGAACACTCAAAAGAGCCTTTATCCCTCGAAGCCATCAACGCCGGTGTCAAATTCGTCTTCGGCACGCGCTTGATGCTGGCAACGCTGACTTTGGATTTATTTGCTGTGTTACTGGGTGGAGCTATTGCCCTACTGCCGGTTTATACCGAGCATATTTTGCAAGTGGACGAAACCAAGTTAGGTTGGCTACGTGCGGCTCCGGCTTTAGGGGCAGTCGTAATGGCGTTGACTTTAGCTTATTTTCCACCGATGCGGCATCCGGGCCGCGCTTTGTTGTGGGCTGTGACCGGCTTTGGCGCGGCTACAGTTGTTTTCGGCTTCTCGAAAATCTACTGGCTTAGCTTTGTCGCTTTGGCTTTAACCGGCGCCTTCGACAATATCAGCGTCGTAGTGCGTCACACCTTGGTGCAGGTTCTCACGCCGGATGCCATGCGTGGGCGCGTTTCCGCCGTTAATAGCTTGTTTATTAGCGCTTCCAATGAGCTGGGTGGCTTTGAATCGGGCGCTGTAGCGCGCTTTTTCGGGCCGGTGTTTTCAGTTGTATCGGGCGGCATCGGCACAATTGTAACAGTGTGGATTTCCGCCTGGAAGTGGCCCGAATTAATGCGATTGGGTCGCCTTGATGAGATACAACCAGAAGAGTTGCCGCCTACAAAAAAACTTTAGCGTCAGAGCTGGTTTGAAAAGTAGAAGGCTAACTTATGAAACTATGCAAAACAGAAGTCTGGTCATTCCCGCGCAGGCGGGAATCCAGAGGTTTGCCTGTTTGAAGCATGAGAGGAGGAACACTCTTCTGTATGGATTCCCGCCTGCGCGGGAATGACCAGACTCTTTTGCTCCCAAAAAACTTCTCTCACTTTGCAAATAGATTCTTAGCTTTCAGCTACTATCCACGCGTCAAAAGAAAAATCACCGTTTCCACAAGCAAGCCGGCCAAACCCATAAAGAAGACAATTGCTGCATTGCGGGGCGAGCGCCCATAATGAATGTAAGAACCAATTAACGCCGCCGGAAAAAACAGCGTGTAAAGCACGCTTTCCCAGGCCTGAATTTTCATGGGCCAACGCCCACATTTGGGGCAGCGCGTGTTTTGCTTCCACGACGCGCGATAACGCTCCCCGCAACGGTTACAATTCAGCATCGGAGCGCTGAGTCGAGTCCAAAAAGGCGCGCGTTGGTAAGGTGCGTTGCGGCGCTTGTTGGGTCTGGATTTACCTGATTTGCCTGACCTATGCCTGGAACTTTCGTAATCGGCGGATTCAAGCGTGGCAGGTTGTTTTAACTTCTCACTGTCCATGAAAACCTAATTCTATGGCTTAATTATCTACACAAGTGGGCTGGCCCAGAATATTATCACATAAAATCAGGAAGTTCAGCGTTCACGCCCTTAACTGCCTGATTTATGACAGCTTTAAGGCCTTATGGCCCAGGTGCCGAAAGTTTCAAAACCATCGAAAGCACCCTGCCAATCGCGGACGAAGAGCGAAACCTGCTGCGAACCAAGCATGGCACTTTCCGCACTCAACGCCCAATTAATGACAATGCTATTGCCCCGCGCCGCAACCGTTGTCGCCGCGCAATCGAGGCTACCTTGCGAATTAGCAATCACATGGTTCGAGCCGGGCGCAAAGCCACCCTCCAGCGTAACGCCATCATCCTTGTAAAGATAAAGCAAATTACGCCGCGCATTGTAATAAGCGCGTAATTTCGCACCGGATGAGGCGCTTTCCACGTTTAGCATGACAAACGGAATGTCATCGGCACCGTTCGGGTCAGAATGCACACTGGTTAAACGATGCAAATTTCCAACGGCGCTGCTGGATTGAGAGGGCGACAGGCTCACATTCACCGGCGCCTGGTTAGCGCCCAATTTCCACCAGGCCGATTTGTTCCAGCCTGAGGAAAGTCCTGTTGCATCCGTTGCATAAGTTGATAGAGCCTGTGTGCTGTTATCCCACGCCGAGGGGGCTTGGATTCTCCACAAAACTTGCACGCCGCTGGAAATGGCATTCACCTGTGTGGCGGCACAAAGCAGCGTGCCGGAAGGCGTATTCAATTCGATAGGCGAACCGGGGGTAGCTCCGCCTTGCCACGCGCCGCTGCCGCTGCGCACAAATAATTTCCGGCTAAGCAGCGAATACAGGCACGTCAGGCTGTTGGCGCCGTTGCCAACTCTTAACTGCACGCTGTGCAAATCGTTATCGGGGTCACGATAAGTTGTTGAAAAAGTGCGCGTGCTTTGCGATGCGTCGGCGGCAAAAGAGGGCGTGATAGCTGAAAGCTGCGGCGCATTGGCGCCAATGACAAAGTTCACATCATTGGTTGCAACCGTATCCGGCTGGCCGGGCGTTACATCTTCCGTTGCCAATACGCCTTTCCAGTAACCGCCTAAAAATGACGTGTTGTGAAAGGTTTCTTCGGTGAGCACGAAGCGGCCTTTGTAACTGCCGCGCGCTAATTGAACCGGATTGGGACGGCTGGCTTCGTATTCGTAATAAAGCGTCACATCGTCCTGGGAAATGTTTGAGCCATAGCCGTAAAAACTTCCATCGGACAAAGCCCCGCCTTGAACGGGAAGAGTGCCGAAAAGCGTGTCGCGGATGCCACCCTGCCAGGAGGCCCAGGTGATGTGATACGAATACTGCCCGGAAAACGCCACGTCGGCATTGCCGAGGGCATCCGTCACAAACTCGCCCATGTATTGATAGCCATAGATGTTGTGTTCGCTGCCAGGAGGCGCGTATTTGTAATAACGATAGTAATGCGCGTCGTCAAAGTTGGTTTGCGAAGCGTGCGAAGAATCGCACCACCAACGGCCTGTTAAACCGATGCGCTCGTTTGATAAATCATCGCCCAACGCCCCCCAACCGCGTGTGCCACGTTCTGGTTTGCCCACCAGTTTCAATTGATATGAAAAATTCGGTTTCAGTCCGCGCCCGCGAATACGGCCCACAAAATAAGGCACGCCCGGCGCGCGGTCAAAAGTCAACTGCACCTGTGCGTTGCCGTAGGAGAATACGCCGTTTGGTTGCCCGTTGGTCAGCCAGGCATTGTAAGGATTGTTGTTAATATCCAGCCAACGCTCACGCGCCGAGGGCCACGGGTCTTGCATCGGCGCAAAACCAACGGTCTGTGGCACCCGCATCTGTGCAGTGCCAGGAGACATAAATAAGCAACAAAAAACAACGGAGAGTGCAAAAGGGAGAAAACGGAATTTCATGCGATTTTTAACAACACTGCTGTAGTTTGACATAAAAACTTTCAAAAGTGCCGCTGTAGAAGATTAGAGGGGCTGCTAAGTTGCATTTAATGCGCTTTTCTTGCCTTTTCATGCCGCACTTGAGTTTTACCGTTGCCGGCACAGGCTTGACCTCAATTCACTTTAAAAACCAGGAAATTGCAAAAGACACACAATAAGGCAAACTCTGAACGATGAAATATCTAAGCCATTTATTTGAAAATAACCAGCAATGGGCCGAGAAAATTGAAGCCGAGCATCCCGGCTTTTTTCGCACCCTGGCGGGGCAGCAGTCGCCGGAGTATTTGTGGATTGGCTGCGCCGATTCGCGCGTGCCGGCCAACGAAATCGTGGGTCTGATGCCCGGTGAAATTTTCGTGCATCGCAATGTGGCCAACGTAGTCGTGCATTCCGATTTGAATTGTCTTTCGGTCATTCAATATGCCGTTGAAGTTTTGCAGGTAAAGCACATTATCGTTTGTGGTCATTATGGATGTGGCGGCGTGCGCGCGGCTCTGGAAAAGCGCGAGCATGGCCTGATTGACAACTGGTTGCGTCATATCTCCGATGTGCAGCGCAAGCACGCTGTAAATTTGCGTGCGCTCAATTCGCATGAGGCCCGCATAGACCGCTTATGTGAATTAAATGTCATCGAGCAGGTGTTCAATGTGTGTCAAACCACCATTGTGCAAGGTGCCTGGTGGCGTTCACAGCCCTTAGCAGTGCATGGCTGGATTTACAGCCTGAACGATGGTTTGCTGCGTGACATGAATGTGACAATTGCCAGCCTGTCGGATTTAGATACAGTTTATAAAGCGGCGCTGGAAACTGAGATTGATTAAATTCGCCATGCGCGCCGTGCAGGGAAATCGGTAAACTGAGGGCATAGCACTGGTTATTAATGATTCAGGCTCACACTTTCTTTCGTTTTCATTTTGCGAGGTCTCGTAATGAAGCTTCCTGAAGTTCCCGCCAACGGTAAATTCCGTATCCTCGTCGTCGAAGACGATGCGCACATCGCTCGACTGATTTTGTTAAATCTGGCAAAAGCCAATATGGAGTGCTTGCACGCACCTGATGGCCTGGCCGGTCTTGCTCGCTTCAAGGAAGCTGACCCGCACCTGGTTATCACTGACATCATGATGCCGAATATGAATGGCATGGACATGACGGCAAAAATCCGTGAAATCAGTCCCATTCCCATTATTATGATGACCGCCGCCGATTCCGAAGACCGCGAAATGCAAGGCTTCAAATCGGGCGCCGATGATTACGTGCCCAAGCCATTCAATCCGAAATTGCTGATGGCGCGTGTTTTAGCCAACCTGCGGCGCGTTTATCGTTACGATACGACAGCTACTACGGCGACGGCGCCTTCTTCTGTTATCTCCACTGCCGAACCTGAAACTCCGGTTCCGACAGTCTCACGTAGTGATTGGATTACCTGCGATAGCTGTGGCTTCATTGGCCCACGCGCTAAATTTCAGACTACGGATGCCCAGGGTAAAAGCCTGCTGATTTGCCCGGTTTGTAAACAATCGAATATCACGTTTTCGATAGATTGAAAACGCCGACACGAAAATCAACTATTAAACACACAAAAACAGCAGGCGCCTAAATCGCCTGCTGTTTTTGTGTGTTTAATAGCGGATAATGAATGAAATGCTGCACATTTGATAGCCCCTCGTCATTCCCGCGCCGGGTGCCCTCTGGGCAGGTGGAATCCAGAC
>DASWNL010000356.1:0-4181 GCA_036399215.1 Abditibacteriaceae bacterium | reverse complement strand
GCTTGAAATTTCCATTTCCAATCTGGCCCTTATTCAAGAGGCCGACATTCAAACCGGGCCGGGCTTTAACGTGCTGACAGGCGAAACCGGCGCCGGCAAAAGCATTCTCATCTCAGCCCTGGGCCTATTAGTTGGCGAACGCGCGGCGAGTGAGCAAATCGGCGCCAACAACGGCAATCGCGCCCTTGTTGAAGGCGCTTTTGACCTAAGCAACGCGCCGCAAGCCCTCGAATATTTGCGCGAAGCCGGATTTACCATCGAAGATAATCAACTGTTAATTTCGCGGGAAATTTCCGGCAACGAAGGCGGCTCACGCGAAGGTGGCTCACGGAGTGCCGGAAGTCGCTCGCGCGTTCGCATCAATGGCCGTCTGGCAACGACTTCAACCTTGCGTGAATTGGGCACGGTTCTGGTGGACTTGCACGGTCAGCATGAGCATCAACTGTTACTTAATCCCGATTCACATCTCGGTTTTCTCGATGCCTTTGGTGATACCAAGCACCAAAAACTGCGCGAAACCGTTGCCCAGAAATGGGAAATCTGGCACGGCACGCAAAAACGCTTGGATGAACTGACACGTAGCGAACAGCAGCGCGCCCAACGTCTGGACATGCTACAGTTTCAAGCCGATGAGATTGATGCCACAGCGCCGCAACCAGAGGAAGACGATTCGCTTTTTGAGGAACGATTGCGCCTGCTTAACGCCGAAAAACTGCGCGAAGCCGCGCTTTTATGCAGCGAATCGCTGTCCGGCGGTGAAACAGATGGCGCTTTGGCCTTAGTGCGTCAGGCCCTTAAAGCCGCACGCGGTTTGGAAGAATACGACAAAAGCGTAGGGGCCTGGGCCGGGGAAATCGAAAGCGCGCTTTACGAACTGGATGATGCCGCCAGTGAAGCACGGCGTTATAGCGAAAGCCTCGAAGCCGACCCATTGCGTTTAGAAGAAATCGAAGCGCGACTGCACCGCCTGAATCGCTTGAAGCGCAAATACGGCGACACTTTAACCGGCGTTTTAGCTCATCGCGCGCGGATTGCGGATGAACTGGATGCCCTTTCAATCTCCGAGGAAGAGTTAAGCGACTTACGCGCGCGGGCCGCAACTGAGCGCACCACTTTTATCGAGGTGGCTGAAAAACTCTCGCAATCGCGCCGCAAGTGTTCGCAGAGCTTCGGCACTACTGTTGTAACCGAATTGCGCGAACTGGCAATGGACAAAGCGCGTTTCGAGGCGCAATTTGAAGCGCACTTAGAGCGCGATGAAAACGGCTCACGCGATGGCATAGACAAGGTAGAATTCATCTTTTCAGCCAACCCCGGCCAACCATTGCGTCCCTTAGCGCGCATAGCTTCGGGCGGTGAAATTTCGCGCGTTATGCTGGCAATTCGCTCGGTTTTAGCCAGCGGCGGCCAGGGCAATAAAGGCGGCGATGTAACCGTGGGCAACCGTGTCCCGACTCTGGTTTTCGATGAGATAGATACCGGCATTGGCGGTGTGACCGCCGAAGCTGTAGGCGCCAAAATGCAGCAGTTAGCGCAGCATTTTCAGGTATTTTGCGTGACGCACCTGCCGCAAATCGCACGGCGCGCCGACCGCCATTACAGCGTGCGCAAGCAAAGCGACGACGAGCAAACCAGCGTCAGCGTGACCTTACTCAAAGGCGAAGACCGCGTCCACGAAATCGCCCGCATGATGGGCCACGAAAACGAAGCCAACCTGCGCCACGCAAGGCAGATGTTGAAGGATATTGGGTAACCTATTTTCGTGGAGTGCGGGTAGTAAAGATGACTTTCAGTAAAAGTAAAAACTTTTATTTGGTTTCTCACATTACCGGGCCGACGCATAATCTTTTGATAGTCAATGTTATCCAATCAAACAAAAGAGTTGAGCCAATAATAAAGAGCCTATCCCCTGATGGAAGTTGTGGTTGCGGCCCGCCTGATGCAAATGCAGTGTTAAATAACGTTCTTCGGGGAGCAAAAGAAGCCAATGACCAACTTGGCACGAATTACAAAGTCTTAGAAGTGCGTTTCATTGAAAATGACTCACGAATCGAAACCGTTTATGCTTACTTGGTGCGAAAACTA
The DNA here is from genome assembly GCA_036399215.1 of Abditibacteriaceae bacterium. GTDB lineage: Bacteria > Armatimonadota > Abditibacteriia > Abditibacteriales > Abditibacteriaceae > DASWNL01. Next base: position 2,096 of record DASWNL010000356.1, on the reverse strand, counting down.
ATTGAGCGAATTGAAAGTAATGGCGCTTTCAACGAGTCCAAATACGGAGACGATGAAACGTAAAAAGGCGGGCCAAATTTGAATTTAGCCCAGTGCGCGGTTGAATAAATGTAGTGAATTTTTGAATCCGAAGATAAAGAAGGTTGCACGCGGTGAATGACATGAACACGACGAAAAAAGCACGTGAGCAGTTGAGCGCCTTAGCTTCCCACCTTGGTGAACAGCGTGACTCCATCTTGCAACGCTGGCGCACGGCAACCGAGAACGTCCCCGAATTAACCATCTCTTCCTCTTTAACTCGCACCCAATTCAATGACCACATTCCCGGCGTTTTGGATGCCTTTGCTCACAGGCTGCGCGCCTGGCCTGGCGAGGAAAGCGCCCAATCGCAGCAGCAAGAACAGGAACAGGTTACAGAACATGGCTTGCAGCGTTGGCAGCAAGGCTACCAGTTGCGTGAGGTGACCCGTGAGTGGGGCCAGCTGCAATTGTGTTTGATGGAAGAGTTAGAAGAGTATGCAGTAGCTCATCCCGAACTGGAGCCACCCGTCATGCCGGCAGCACGGCGGGAGTTGGCGCACTTGTGCTGGCATGGCGTCAGCGACAGCACCACCCAATACTGGCGATTACATCAGGCTGAAGCGGCGGGACACGTCCATGATCTGGAGCAGGCTTTAGCCACATTGAACGAATTGGAGCAGGCCCGCGCCGAGGCATGGCGCGAGGCCGCACACGATTTACGCGGCAGTGTGACGGTAGTAAAGGGCGCGGCTGACATGCTGCAAAGCGATGACATGCCGGAACCGATCCGTCTTGAATTTTTTGATATGTTGCACAGAAGCGTTTCCTCACTGCACGAAATGCTCAATGACTTGATGAGTCTGGCACGTCTGGAAGCTGGACAGGAGCAATGCCAGGTTACACCCTTTGACGCGGGCATTCTACTGGCTGATTTTTGCACGAGTTCACTGCCTCTGGCTCACGCGCGCGGCTTGTTTTTGAAGATGAACGGGCCGGAGTCGCTGCTGGTAGAAGGCGACCGGGCCAAAATCCAGCGTATCCTGCAAAACTTGTTGCTCAACGCCCTAAAATACACGCAGCGCGGCGGCGTAACGGTCTTTTGGGAGGCCAAAGAAGACCGTGAAACCAAGAGTTGGACGTTCTGCGTGCAGGACACCGGCCCTGGCCTAGATGCCGGCCCCGGCGCTCCCCTGGCACGCCAGCTTTATGAAGCGACTCAAATCACACACAAAGTTGACGAAGTCAACCAGCAGGACACGACAACAGGCCACAACGCCAACGCTCCGACCGTGCCCGCCCAATCACAGACTCTACCAGCCAGTCAACTCCCAGGCGAAGGCGTCGGTCTTTCCATCGTGAAGCGGTTGTGCGAATTGTTGGATGCCAGTCTCGAATTGGAGACCAGCCCCGGCGCAGGTTCCACATTCCGAGTCACCCTGCCGCGCTGTTATGACCAAGGCGCGAAATAAGCGATTTTAGCGGCGTTTCCTCATCTCGTTTTTTTCTTTAATCGAGGTTGACAGCTACGATGAATCGACTTAGAATTTCTTTAATTCATTTCATTAATACGAGTGAAATAAGGGAAGCAAAAGCAAGATCGAGACGATTTCCAAAGGAGCAGTCATGCAAGTTCAGCCTTACCTGTTTTTCGATGGCCGTTGCGAAGAAGCACTTGATTTTTACCGTGAGAAGTTGGGCGCGGAAGTCATAATGATGATGCGTTTCAAGGAGATGCCGGCTTCGGAAGGTCACGCCATTGCGCCCGGCAGTGAAGAAAAAATCTTACACGCCACATTTCGCATAGGCGACAGCCTTATTATGGCCTCGGACGGCATGAACGGAGGCCAGCCAAAGTATGAGGGCTTTTCGCTTACGCTTTCGGTGGCCGATGACGCCGAAGCTGAGCGTATTTTCGCCTTGATTTCCGAAGACGGTCAAGTGCAAATGCCGATTGGGCCAACCTTTTGGACGTCACGGTTTGGCATGGCCGCAGACAAATTCGGCGTGGGCTGGATGGTTAACGTCGAGCAGAAATAATCGTTTTCAAAATAAAAAGGCGGGCCAAATTTAAATTT
>DASWNL010000355.1:0-6621 GCA_036399215.1 Abditibacteriaceae bacterium | reverse complement strand
GCAACAGGTTGCGCCCCTACGGTTGCCACCATTTTGTAATTTTAAATCTCCCAATGCTCCGGCGAGCGCCACAGGCTGGAAAGAATCAAGTCGCGCACCGAGCGGAACTCTTTGGGCAGACGGTCATAGAGTTTAATGAAGAGTTCTTCATGTGAGAGCATTTCCGCCTGCCATTCATCACGGTCAACGGACATCAATTCGTGAAAACGCTCGCGGGGAAAATCCTCCAACCCGCTCCAATCTAAATCACGATAACGGGGCATCCAACCAATCGGGCTTTCAATACTGACAGCGCGGCCATTGGCGCGTTCAACAATCCATTTGAGCACGCGCATATTTTCGCCGAAGCCCGGCCAGAGAAATTCACCGTTTTCATCGCGACGAAACCAGTTAACCGCAAAAATGCGCGGCGGGTTAGGAATAGTGCGGCCAAATTGCAGCCAGTGATTAAAATAATCACCCATATGATAGCCGCAAAAAGGTAGCATGGCAAAGGGGTCGCGGCGCACCACGCCGGTTTGTCCGGTGGCCGCCGCTGTTGTTTCACTGCCCATTGTGGCCGCTGAATAAACGCCGTAAATCCAGTTAAACGATTGATACACCAAAGGCATCAGGCTGCTGCGCCGCCCTCCGAAAACAAAGGCTTTTATCGGCACACCTTCCGGCTTTTCCCAATCGGGATCAATGCAGGGACATTGGCTTGCCGGGGCCGTAAAACGCGCATTGGGATGCGCTGCTTTGGTGCCCGAATAAGGCGTCCACTCATTACCTTGCCAATCAATTAAGTGCGACGGTTTTTCCCTGGTCATGCCTTCCCACCACACGTCGCCATCGGGCGTAAGAGCAACGTTTGTAAATATGGTATTGGCCCGTAGCGTGTCCATCGCGTTCGGGTTTGTATCGTAAGAAGTGCCCGGCGCCACGCCAAAGTAACCGGCTTCAGGGTTAATCGCGTAAAGCTGGCCGTCTTTGCCCGGTTTAATCCAGGCGATGTCATCGCCAACGGTTGTTACTTTCCACTCCTGCAAAGCCGGGGGCGGAATGAGCATGGCGAAGTTGGTTTTGCCGCAGGCCGATGGAAAAGCCGCTGCGACGTAAGTTTTTTCGCCTTGCGGTGATTCAACACCTAAAATCAGCATATGCTCGGCCAGCCAGCCTTCATCGCGCGCCATGTCCGAAGCGATGCGCAAAGCGAGGCATTTTTTGCCTAAAAGCGCATTACCGCCGTAGCCGCTGCCATAGCTCCAGATAGCGCGCTCTTCGGGAAAATGCACGATGTATTTGTTCTCTTTGTCGCAAGGCCACGGCACGTCTTTTTGACCGGCTTCAAGCGGCGCACCCACCGAGTGCATGCACGGAATGTAGTCGCCCTTTTCGCCCAAGAAATCATAAACCGCCCGGCCCATGCGCGTCATGATTTTCATGTTGACGACCACATAGGGCGAATCGGTAATCTCGATGCCGATTTGCGATAAAGGTGAACCAATCGGCCCCATCGAAAAGGGCACTACATACATCGTGCGGCCCTGCATGCAGCCTTCAAACAGGTCATTCAAAAGCGCCTTCATCTTCTTGGGCGCCATCCAGTTGTTGGTCGGGCCGGCGTCGCTTTTACCAAAGGAGCAAATAAAAGTGCGATCTTCCACACGCGCTACATCAGCCGGATCGGAACGAGCCAGAAAACTGTTGGGGCGAAGCTCAGGATTCAAGCGCAGAAAAGTGCCGGAGTTGACTAATTCATCGCAAAACCGGTCGTATTCCTGGTTGGAACCATCGCACCAGTAAACCTCCTTTGGCTCGCACAGGTTCGCCATGCGCGTTACCCATTTGATTAGTCCTGCGTGTTGCACCCAATCCGGCTTGTTTATAGAAATCTCTGTTTTCATGCTACCTTTCCCTTGCGCCAAAAGCTAAGTAAAACGCAAAGCTACAAAAATAAAAAAGCGAGCCTGGAAAAGCTCGCTTTTTTATTCAATCGAAGTCGAAAAGGTCACCCAACAGGCCACGCTTTTTGCGCTTGCCATAAGGATGATGCTGACCATGATGACCGCGGCGGTAATCATCGTCGTCATCGTCATCATGGTCGTAACGCTTATAAGGAGGTTGCTGTGGTGGATATGGCGGTTGCTGCGGATAAGGTGCTTGCGCCATTGGTGGCGGAGCCTGAGGCGGAGCCTGAGGCGGAGCCTGAGGCGGAGCCTGAGGCGGAGCCTGAGGCGGAGCCTGAGGCGGAGCCTGAGGCGGAGCAGTGGGCGCAGGTGCATTTCCCACCGGGGCATTGGCTACAGGCCCGGTTTCAACCATTGATGCCTCAATGATTTTGTCGAGTTCGCCTCTATCGAGCCACACGCCCCGGCACTGCGGGCAGTAATCCACTTCGATGTTTTGTCGCACGTAAATTTTCAATTCAACACTACAAACCGGACAGTTCATATTTGCCTCCCAATTTCAAATCGGCAATCTGAAATTAAAGGGTTCTCGTTGCAAGGATAGTTCCCATTTTTCCAGCGGCTTTGATGGGCACAAATCTGTAGAATTGATTTGAATAATAGAGATTTCAAGGAAAGCAATGTTTGACAACACAAAGCCTGCTTCACCAGAACACCACACATTTAGCGGCACCAACTTACTGCAAATCGCCATGCCGATGGGTGGCATCGGCGCCGGCAACATTTGTCTCAATGGATATGGCGGCGTGCAGGATTTTTCGATTCGTCACAAGCCCTCGTTTTCGGCTCTGCCGGACGGCCACAACACTGATGACGCCGCTTTCGCCCTGCTGCATATTAAAGGCGACAAACCCGTTACCAAACTGCTCGAAGGCCCGCTGCCTATCGAGAAAATCTACGATCAAGGCCTCAAAGCGCAAGGCTACCGGCAAGGCGGGCATGAAGGCTTGCCGCGTTTTGAGAATTGTCGCTTTTCGCATCAATATCCCTTCGGACACGCTTTCCTTGATGATGAAACCATGGCGCTGAGCGTGCAAATTACCGGTTGGAATCCGTTTATTCCGCTTGATGACGTGAACTCCGGTTTGCCCTGCGCGATTCTGGAATACAAATTCAAAAATCAGAGCCACGCGCCGGTTGATTTTGATTTTTCCTATCATCTCTCGCACCTCGCACCCAGCGCGGGGATGCGCAATGAAGTGATAAAAAATGAAAGCGGCAGCGGCATTGGTTTTTCCAACCTGTTACCGGCGCACGAGGAAAACTTCGGCAGCGCGGCGCTGTTTGCCATCGGCCAGCAAGCCAAAATCAAAGCGATGTGGTTTCGCGGCGGTTGGTTTGATGCGCTTTCGGTTTTATGGCGCGAGGTTTCAACAGGGGACTTCCAAGAGAATAATGGAGAAGGCGCTGAACAGTTCGATGGGCGCAACGGCGGCTCGCTTTTGCTTTCAGCTACGCTGGCACCGGGCGAAGCCGTCACTTTTCCGGTCGTCATCGCATGGCATTTTCCCAATGTTTATCAGCGCTATGGAGAAGAGGAAAAAGAGTGTGGCTCCGGTTGCGACTGCTCAGCAGAAAACCAACCGGCCTGGCGCCCATTTTACGCCTCGCAGTGGCAAAACGCTGGGGAAGTGACGCTTTATGCTGCGAAGAATTACCAAACTTTGCGTTCGCGCACTAAAGCCTTCAGCGATGCGCTACATTCGTCAACTTTACCTGCTGCCGTTTTAGATGCGGTTTCCTGCAATCTCGCCATTTTAAAATCGCCAACTGTTTTGCGTCAGGAGAACGGCAACCTGTGGGCATGGGAAGGTTGCTTCACCCGGAGCGGCTGCTGTCATGGCACCTGCACCCATGTGTGGAATTATGCCCAGGCCTTGCCGCACTTGTTTCCCGCTCTCGAACGCACTTTGCGTGAGCAGGAACTGTTGCGTTCAATAAACGAAAAGGGCCACATCAACTTTCGCGCCGCCCTGCCCGATGGCGCGCCTCAACATGATTATCATGCTGCTGCTGACGGCCAACTCGGCGGCATCTTAAAACTGTGGCGCGATTACCAAATCTGTGGCGACCGCGCCTGGCTGGCGAAGTTGTTTCCTGCCGCCCGGCGCAGTCTGGACTACTGCATTGAATTGTGGGACCCGCAGCGCCAGGGCGGGCTTTTCGAGCCGCATCATAACACTTACGACATCGAATTCTGGGGGCCGGACGGCATGTGTGGCAGCATTTATGTCGGCGCGCTTTCCGCGATGGCCGAAATCTGCCGCGCTTTAGGCAAAGACAGCGAAGCCACGCCCTATGCCGAACTTGCTGAGAGTGCCGCCCGCTTTTTAGATGAAGAATTATTCAACGGCGAATACTACCAGCAAAAGGTGCAATGGGAAAACCTGCGTGAGACTTCGTTTGCCGAAAAGATGGCGCAGGTAGATGAAAGCAGCAATGAAATGTTGCGTTTGCAAAAGGAGGAAGGCCCGAAATATCAATACGGTAGCGGCTGTCTTTCCGACGGCATTATCGGCGCCTGGATGGCCGAGATTTATGGCGTTAGCACGCCGCTCAACGGGGACAATGTGCGCCAAACTTTGCGCGCCATTTTCCAGCATAATTTCAAAGATGATTTATCGAATCACGTCTGCTTGCAACGCCCCGGCTACGCTTTAGGCCATGAAGCCGGACTTTTGCTTTGCACCTGGCCCCGTGGTGACAAGCCGACTTTGCCTTTTGTTTATTCCGATGAAGTGTGGACAGGCATCGAATATCAAGTCGCCTCGCACTTGATTGAAAACGGCTTCATGGAAGAAGGCCTGACCATTGTCGAAGCGGTGCGCAGCCGCTACGATGGCCGTGTGCGCAATCCGTTCAACGAATACGAATGCGGCAGTTACTATGCGAGGGCGATGGCTTCTTATGCCGTGCTCAACTCGCTGTCCGGCTTCCGCTACAGCGCCGCTGCAAAAACACTCTGGTTTGGGCCGAAGTTAGAAGGCGATTTCAGATGTTTCTTTTCAACAGCGTCCGGCTTTGGCACTATCCAACTTGAAAACGATTCGCTTTCGATTGAAATGATTGAAGGCGAACTGGCAATTGAAACTTTGCATCTCACAAGCAACGGCAAAACGCAAAACTTATCGGTGCAAGTTGTGGCAAAAGCGGGCCAGGAAGTTGATTTGCGCCTTAATTAAGCGGTAAAGTTCTGCCACTTTTCAGACGCACCGCATCCGATTTCAGCAGTAAGTAATTCAGCATGCCGACGGCATTTAGCGCCCCGGCTCGTTCGCCCGCCTGCGTCCCGCTGCCCATGAAAATATCCACGCGCGCTGGGCCTTTAATCGCGCCGCCGGTATCGTGGTCAAAAAGCAATCTTGATAAATGCCCGTTGCCGAAAACTCGCGCCGTCAAAGGATTGCGCAAGGGAACAGAAGCCAAAGCTACAGCGCCCGGCGGCAGCGAAGTTTTATCGGTTGCCATAGAGCGTCCCGCCACAAGCGGAATCCCCAGAGCACCTGTTGCGGGGCGGCCTTTGGTGGGGCGCAAAAATACAAAACGCTTGTTACGCGGCAGATAGTTATTTAATTCATGGGGATGCGCGCGAAAGTAGGCGAGTAGCGACTGTTGCGTTAATTGTTCAAAGGGAATCTTGCCGTCGTTAATCAATTCTCGCCCAATGCCGGTATAGTTCCACTGCGTGCGTCCAGCGTAGCCAACGGCAACGACCTTATCGGGAAAGCGCAGGCGCGCCGATCCTTGCACCTGCACTAAATACGCTTGAAAACGCGAAGGCAAATAGGCCAGCGCATGACCGCGCAATAAGGGCGATTGTTTTTTCCCATCGCCGCCTTCGAGTTGCAATCGCGTAGGATGCGGACGCGGCCACTGTGCTAAATTCGGCAAGCCGTAAAGCGGCCAGCGAAAACGCGCATCCGGCTGACGCCGCGCTTCGTAAACCGGCTCGAAGTAGCCGGTAAAATGCGCCGCTTGCACGCTTGGTTGCCACAATAGAAAATCACGCCGCATCGCTGCCATGAATTCTTTCTGGCTGCGCGAGGCTGTTACGGCTTGCAGGCGCTGCAAGCTGCGTAGAATCATTTCACGCGATGGGCCACCGCGTTGAGTTTTGTGAAATTTCATGTATAACGCGCGTCCTCGCGGCGATTGCAGCCATCGCAGGTTGGCGCTAATAGCGCGGCGCATTACGACACGCTCTCGATAAGCCGTTTGCAAGGCGACATCGAACTCATTGGCCGCAACCGCACTACTCACAAAATAAAAACTGATTATTAATAATATCCGCAAAATCATCGCGCCCTCAGTGTAGCGAAGCAGCAACAAAGCTAACGGCTCAAAGCTAACTGCTAATCGCTTGATAAACTGCCCCACGAATGAAGTGGTTGTTTCGTCTGTGGCAAGACCTCAATCGCACTTTGGCGCGGCCTGTTGTGCGGCGCTTATTAAGTGCGCTAATTCTACTCTGGCTATGTGATTGCCTCGTTTATTTTTTGACCGAAACACACTGGCATCATGCTGTTGGCTATGGCAGTGCGTGGCAAGCGCGAGTCAAGGCACAACTGCTATTATTTAGTGCAACGTTTGGCATCACTTTGTTGTTCGGCCTGTTCCTGAAGCCGCTTTTACAGCTTCCGGCCAACCCACCACGATTACCAGCTTCCTACAG
>DASWNL010000354.1:0-4309 GCA_036399215.1 Abditibacteriaceae bacterium | reverse complement strand
ATTTTACTTGGCTTCATTTGGCTTCATTTGGTGAATGTTCGCGTAAAAAGACGCGCAATGGCACGTCCTCGTCCGTGGGTGAAAAGTAACCATTGCAGTTGACTCCGCAACCTAACATCTGGCGACGAATCGGATCGCATTTTTCCCATAAGCTTTGCACGGTCATGTCATCTTTGGTGCGAATCCAGCGATAGCCGTAGCCGTAAAAGAGAATCTTGCGCGTCACGTCCGACCAATTGGGGCTGGCGGAATGCCACAGACGGCGATCAAATAAAACCGCGCTGCCGGGCCTGGCCAAAACCGGGACGGCACCTTCGGGCTGGCCAATGCCATCTGCGGGGCGCTTTAACTCATCCTGCAAATGGCTGCCGGGAATAACCCAAAAGTTGCCGCGTCCAGGCACGGAAGTATCCGATAGAAAATAAGCGACTTTGAGAGAAAGGCGCGGGCGTGGATGACATTCGATTTCTTGATTGACGCGCCCTGAATCTTGATGCCAGCCAAAAGTTTTATCGTTCGGCTGCTGACCACTGGGCGGTGTGACGATGAGGTGCGCGTGATAAAGATAAATGTTCCAACCCAAAATGCCCCACACCTTGGGCAGCACCCGCTCGTAATCAACCAGATTTAAAAATAGTTCATCGTCGGGAATAAAATTCGGATAAAACAACGCTTGCTGAGGATTATGGCCTTGCGTTAATTTTTGCTCAAATATATGGTCGGAAGCCGCAGTTAAGGCTTCGATTTGTTCGCTCGATAGCGCATTTTCAATTTGCAACCATCCGGTTTCGTTAAAAGTTTGTTTTTCTTCATCCGTCAGGCGATATTGTAAGCATTCAGGGGTCATGGTTTTATTGTGCATCGCTAAGAGGCAATTGTCTATCTGTGTTAATTAGGTCGATGACAGTGCAGATGAGCAAGAGTGTCATTCCGAGCGAAGGGAGAGAGCCTGAGCGAACGAATGCAGTGAGGAATCTTAAATGACTCCTTTTTAAGATTCCTCGACTACAGTATCTTGCTGAGACAAGAGACCTCCGCTCGGAATGACAAAACTCATACGATTCAGTTCAATCAGTAACTTCCAAAAGTGCCGTTAACTCTGCTGTCGTCCTCACCCAAAAATCAGGCTCACAAGCGCGCAACTCATCTTCGTAAAAGTTATGCCAGAGTGCGGCAACAGTCTTCATGCCCGCTGCTTTACCGGCGCCAATATCGGCGGGTGAATCGCCGATAAAAATGCAATTCTTCGGTTCGACATTTAACTCGCGCGCGGCGCGCAAAACGCCTTCGGGATGCGGCTTTTGATTCTGCACATCATCGCCGGTCACAACGCTGCCGAAAATCTTGTTCCAGCCCAACTCACGCAAAGTAATCTCCGCCGAAGGACGCCCTTTGCCGGTCATTACGCCCAGTGGAATGTTACGCTCTTCCAAACGTGACAAAAGCTCGTTGATACCGGGAAAAACCTCTGCTATCGCGTGCTGCTCTTCGTAGTGCTGGAAGAAATTTTTAATGGCCGCGTTCACGGCTTCATCGGGCACACCTTGCAGTTCACGCCGCACCATATCGGCATCGGGAATGCCGAAACGCGCGATCACTTCTTCGTGCGAAAATTGGCGTTGCAAAGGCACGGCACACGCCGCATTAAACGAAGCGACAATGAGCGGGATAGTATCGGCTAAAGTTCCATCAAGATCAAAAATAACGGCATCGTAATTTAAAGTCATGGAACGGTTAAAGAGGATGGCGCAGGCGCAACCGGAGCTAAGGACGTAGCAGGCGAAGCCGGTGGTTGAGACAAAGTTTTATCGGCCAAAAAGTCGTGGCGATATTGCACGGCTTTAATAATTTCGCGCTCAAAAGGAATGACATCAGAGAGTCTGGTTAATTTCCGTTCGGTCATGAGTTTGGTTAAAACCTCGTCCAAAACTCTGATATTGCCCGTATTGACTTTGCGATCCATCAAAGTCGCTAATCCAGCTTCGGACAAAATTACATCGCTAACTTTGCCTTTGTGATTCACGCCGTCTATCGTGATGTCAATCGGCAAATCTGCCGGATAGTATTGCCTTTTAGCGACTTGAATTTGCGCGATGCGAAACGCGCGGCTCAGAGTTCCGGCGCGTTGAAAAACCGCCGTTAATCGCTTGTCATCAATGATCTTCAAAACCGCTTCGCTCCCGACTAATTCCGCGCCCGTTGCGGGGTCAAGCACCACTAAAGCGCCGGCATCATTCACATCAACGCCATAAATACGAAAGTCGTTTTCAAAATCTTGTGGACGGGTTTGCTTTTGATGTTTCAACACTGAGCCTAATGAACCCGCTCCGCCCGACAAGGTAGCAAATTGAATAAAGCCAACCGAGAGGAAACCCGTGTCATAGGTATTCACCGATTCAAAGCCGCCTTCGAGCCGCGAAATGGCCTTCGAGACGTGATGTTCGGTTGCAGTCATGCCTGATTCCGTAAAGATTGCATCTAATTCGGCATCCGGCACATCGCGCAGGGCGATGCCCATTTTCATAACGCCCTGGCTAAAGCGAAAATAGGGCGAACGGGCGCGCAGTTTCACATGATCGTTGTAAGAAAAACTTTCGTTTGGGGCAAAGTTGACGGTGTAACTTTTTAAAGCAACCGGCGAAGAAAACACTGGAGGATTGCCCAACGCTGCTAATAAATCGGCAGGAATGGGGCCGGGTGAGAGCGGCGCAGCGGGAGCCGGCAAAGGCGCCTCTTGCGAGTTGCGAAGCTGAGCGTTCATCGCATCAGCAGCGCTTTGCGCAAGGAATTCATCATGCGCGAATTTGGCCGCCACCCATTTTTCCCAGGCGGCTTTTTGCTCAGTTGTCAGGTTCGGCAAAGTCGCCGATGAACTCTTCAAACCACGTGTTGCGCTGTTGTATTTGTGAAACCACTGCGAGGCTTCGGGCGAAGTGCGCGCCGCCCAGATACCTTTTTGCGCGGCATCGGACGGCGCGCTGATTTGATAACGCCCCGGCGCGTTCCAATAAGTCATCAGGCGCGATTGTTCTTGTGATGAAAATTGCGCGGCCAAGGCCATGTTGCCGGTTAAAAGCAGAGCGGGAAAAAGGATAGTTTTCATTGCAAAGGAAAAGCGGTGACATCACCATTCATCGAGCCGATAAAAACGTGCGTTTCATTGGTTGTGGGTGAAGCCAAAACATGGCCCGGCGCCAGTTGCGATTGCCACCGCATGGCGCCGTCCCCTGCGCGAATCGCTGAAAAGATTCCGTTCACGCTGCCAATATAAATATTGCCACCATCAGGTGTTTGCCCCCAGGCGCTCGATGAATCATAAATTACTGAACCAGTTGGAGTGTCCCAGAGTTTGGCGCCATTGGCCGCCTCGAAGCTAAATACGCGTCCGGTATCGGTTAATGAACCGTTATAGATTTTGCCTTCGCGAAACAGCGGCCCGGAGTAGCCTAATGCCGGCCCATTTACTTCCCATAATACCTGACCGCTGGCTGCATCCATCGCGTGCAAAACGCCATCGTTAGAACTGACGAAAACTTTGCCATCGCCAACGGTTGGTGAACCAATAGCCGGCGAATAATAAAAGGAGCGTCCGAATTTATTCTTCCAGAGTTCCTGCCCGTGTCGCGCACTAAAGGCACGGAAATAATTGTCCCAGCCGCCCACGAAAAAGCGGGCGCCGTCGGTTGCGACTTTGCTTTGATACATCCCGGTGCCCTGCCCTGTCCACAAAATCTTGCCGGTCGTTTCTTCAAGGCCATAAATTTTCGTATCAACCGAAGCAATGCAAACCACGCCCTGGGCAACAGCCGCTCCACCAAATACTGCGCCGCCGGTTTTGGTTTTCCATTTGGGTTTTCCGGTAGCGCTTTCAACGGCATAAACGAAGTGATCGGCAGAACCGAAATACACCGTGCCGTTCTCAACGTGCGGTGTGGAAAAAATGGCTCCGCCGGTTTTGTAGCGCCACTTCTCCTGGCCGTTCTTAACGTCAAGGGCAAACAATTCGCCGCCCATTGAAGACACATAAAGAGTATCGCCTTCGCGCACCAATTTCGATTGAATGGCGCCACCTAAATTAGTTGTCCACGTTGGTTGCGGCACGCCATCCTGAATAACGCGGAGCCTTGCAAAACGCTGATAAGCGCGCTTATCGGGCAAGGTTGCCTCAACTTTGATGTTATATTCACCCGCGATACTTTTCGGAGGAGTTTCGCCACGCCAACCCTGCTCATCACGGCTCATCGCAACCGGCGCGCTTTGATTCAAGCGAAAAATCAATTTCGCATCTGTTGGCAGGTTACCACCCTTA
>DASWNL010000353.1:0-17739 GCA_036399215.1 Abditibacteriaceae bacterium | reverse complement strand
CAAAGCTCCATTCGATAGTCGCGCGCAAACTGCGATGGCGTGCTTCAACAGCACCACGTTGTGCCAGAAAATCGAGCCTGTTGCTTAAGCGTTCTAAAATCTGAGACGGCGAAAGAAGGGAAGCCCGCGCCGCTGCTAATTCGATGGCAAGTGGCAAATCGTCTAAGGCGCGGCACAGTTCATCTACAACGGGAGCATGGATTTCGTTGCCCCAACGACCTCCGGTGCGATCTAAAAACAAATCGCGAGACTCATGCGCGGCAAGAGGTGGCACGCTCCATTCGCGTTCACCGGGCAAACCCAACAAAATACGCGAGGTTACCAATATTTGCGCGTGCGGAACGGCTTCACGCAAAGTCTGCAAACGCGCCGCGCCGCCTTCGACGAGTTGCTCAAAGTTGTCAACGACAATCAAGATTCGCTGCTGAGAAAAAGCACCCGCAATCTGTGTGACCGGCGGCAAATCCGAGCCGGCAGATAGTTTCATCGCGTCACGAATCGCAACTAACAGCAGCGCCGGGTCGAATAAGGGCGCTAACGGCACAAAGAAGACGCGGTTCTCAAATTCGTCGGTCAATTGGCGCGCTACTTCAAGCGCCAGACGCGTTTTTCCAGCGCCGCCATTGCCGGTCAGAGTCACTAATTTTTCACCATTGCGCAGCAGGGAAACCAAGCCTTCGATTTGCCGCTCGCGCCCGAAAAACTTTGTCCACTGCAAGGGCAACAGCGAAGAATCGGGCGCTTTAGTTTGTTGACTAATTTGTGGAATTGATGGGGAAGTTTTCGTTTCGGCGGCTGCATTAATTTCGCGGCGCAGTTGACGGGCTAAGTGGCGCGCGGCATCCGGCACCAATTCGTTTTCGCGGCGCGCCCACTTTTGCCAATCTTCGTATGCGCGCAGGGCCGCTTCGCTATCGCCGGCGCCGTGATGAGCGCGCATCAAAGCATCGAACCAGATGGACGCGTTACCAAAGATCGTAATAGCGCGTCGCGCTAAGGTCAGAACTTCATTCCATTCACCGGCGCTTTCCAGTTCTTCACGCCGTCTGGCAAAAGTGCCACGCGCTTTTTCCTGGTATTCACCGCATAACGCGGGAAAAGGGTCTTCATGAAAACCCGGCAAAAAGGCGCCTTTATAGAGTTCAACGGCGCTTTTCCAATCCGCTTCACGCAGGGCGACATCAAAATGCCGCAAATCGCTATCGAAGGCGCCAGAAGCCAGACTTACGGTGTAACGATCTGCGTGAACAAACTCTTCGCCCAGGTCGCGGCGCAGGGCCGAAAGCGCTGCCGACAGGCTATTACGTGCCAGTTCCGGCGCGGCATCCGGCCATAAAGTCGCGCACAACTCTTCGCGGCGTTGCGGCGCCTTTTTCAAAGCTAATAAAGCCAGCAAAGCTGCCGTTTTCTGGGTGCGAAAACGATTGATCTCACGGCCCTGATTGCGCACCACAAGGCCGCAGAAAAACTGGACATACCAGTGACTTTTGGTGTCTCTCATCAAACTACTCTTCGTTCTACTCTAAGAGGGTGTAAACAAAACCGGCAAAGCGCGAAAAAAGAGTTTTGTCATTCCCGCCCCGCGGGAATCCAGACGTCTTACTGTGCCCAGCAAGATATTGCCAACACTCTTTTGCCTGGATTCCCGCGGGGCGGGAATGACACTCTTCTGTTGTGACCGCTATCTTACTTTCTTTACAACCTCTTAGAGAAAAGTATGCCGCAACAAATTTCACTTTGCCGTAATTACATCGTCACTTTATAACTCTTGCCACAGAATTTTCACGCCTTTACCAGTTCTTTCATGAATAAATAGCGATTGTCAAATTCTTTCAGCGCTGCTAAAAAACTTGTTGAAAATGCCTCTGGTGTCAGAGTTTTTTCAGAGAACGTCTTTAAAATAAAAGACGATTTCTTGACGAATGGAAAATAAACAATGAGTTACAACCCCGCAAGCGGTTCTAAAGAAGCGCCGTCGCAACGCGTCAAAGCGCATTTAAAGGCAAAGAAGAGTTTTCGCCATTGGCCGCGCGCCTTGATGGCGTGTTTTGCGTTTTTAGGTGCTAACACCCTTACAGCCAATGCGCAGAGCAAAGACGTTTCGGTCAATGAGTTTTCGCGTCTCGCGCGTGAAGAGCCGAATCGCGCCGCCGGTATTCTCAAGCAAATCGCCGCCAATCCCAAGCAGGCTAAAAGCATTTTGGTGCAAAATCGCATCGAATGGTGCGGCGCGATGGAAGAGTTTCGTAGCCAGCAGCGTTTGGCGGGGCGTTCAATTGCCGAATGCTCTTTTGGCCCACCCGACCTGACGGCCAATCGCAATGCAGCGATTCCTACCAGCAGCACGCCGTTTAAAACCATTCGCGTCAAGATCAACATTTTTGCGAATGACGACGGCAGTAATCCCGTGGCAACCTTGTCGGATGCCAATGCACAAATGGAGCAGCTTAATAAGGATTACGCGCCCTCGCGCATTCGTTTTGTGAATGCGGGCGTGCGTTTTATTCCGTCCACGCGCTTTCGGAACATGGCGAGCTATGAGGAAATCAGCGCCATGAAAACGGCTCATAACTTCGACCCGGCGCGCCACCTGAATTTTTACGTTTTCGATGCCGCCGCTTTCAATCCGAACCTGCTCGGCGTCGGCTCTTTTCCGTGGAGCGCCAATCCTACCGGCGCACAGGGCGGCTTTTTCTGTGATAACAACGCTTTTGGTGCCGGACAAAAAACGGCTACGCACGAAATCGGGCACGTTTTGGGTTTGTGGCATCCCCACTATGGCGTCAGCGACATGGCTGAGAATCCAGCAGACCGATGCAGCACCAGTTGCGCCGAATTTGCCGGACGCTCTCTGGAAGATGGCGACAGCACTGGCGACCTGTGTTCGGACACACCGCCCACGCCGCGCAACTTTCAATGCGGCCCACCGGCGGATAATCCCGATACTCCGGGTGTCAACGAAAGCATTGATGCTTGCAACCAAACGCCGTGGGGCACAACCGACTATAAAAACTTCATGGGCTACGCTTCGGACAGTTGCTTAGATCACTTCACGCCACAGCAAATGGGCCGTATGCATGGCTGGATTAATCAGGTGCTGCGCGGTTGGCTGGTCGGCGCCGATGCCGCTGATCCACCAACGGTAACTTTACCGGGCGCGACCATCATGGAAACCGTAACAACCAACAAAGTCACGGTTACTTTCAGCAAGCCGATGAATACGGCTTCAACGCAAGCCGCTTTTCGCTTTGCTCCCGCTTTAACCGGCACTTATGCCTGGACAAATAGTAATCAGACCGTGACTTTCACGCCTTCAAGCTTACCTTCCGGCACAGCGTATAAAGTCACGATTTTGGGCACTGCGCCCAGCGCGGCGAATGCGGCTTTAACTCTCGACGGTAATTTCAATGAAGTAAGCAACGGCTCGCCGGCAGATGATTATTCCTTTACCTTCCGTTCGCAAGGCACGCCGCGCAATAACATGTTCGCGGCGGCGCAGGTTATTACCGGCAACAGCGACAGCGTGCCCGGCTTTAACATTGGCGCTAACAAAGAAACCAACGAGCCGAATCATGGCAGCGGCAACGGCGGCGCTTCTGTTTGGTATAAATGGACAGCGCCCAATACGGGCAACATCACATTCGATACCAGTGGCTCCAACTTCGACACCGCTCTTGGCATCTACACTGGCGGCAGCGTGGGAACCTTAACGCGTATTGCTGGAAACGAAGACGAAGGTGGCAGTATTTACACCAGTCGCACGACGTTTCGCGCTATCAGCGGCACGGCTTATTACATTGCAGTTGATGGCTATAACACAACTACAGATCACGCCAAAGCTGAAACGGGCGCTATTGTTTTGCGCTGGAACAACATTCTCTCGCCAGCCAACGATTACTGGGCGAATGCGCAACTGATTAGCGGCGCGGCAGGTTCAACAACGGGCACCAATCTGGGCGCTTATGACGAAGCAAGCGAGCCTTATTACAGCAACACCACATCGGGTGTCTGGTATAAATGGGTGGCTCCGGCCAATAGCGCCGTTTATTTCGATACCGAAGGCAGTAACTTCGATACGAACCTCGCCATTTACACCGGCACCAGCATCAGCACCCTGACGCAAGTCTCTTATGACTACGATAGCGGCACGGGCAGCCTCAGCCAGGCGCCGTTTACAGCGGTTGCCAACACGACATATTACATCGCCGTCAGCGGTGGTTATGGCTTCGATGGCGCGCGTGGTAGCATCAAACTCAACTGGCGCAGCATCCCGGCCCCGACTAACGATCTTTATGCCACGCCGATTACTATCAGCGGCTTTACGGGCCGCGTTTCCGGCAGCAACGTCGGCGCCAGCAATGAAACAAACGAGCCTTACGGCGCCGGTTCGCCGCGCGCTTCGGTGTGGTATAAATGGGTCGCCCCGGCCAGCGGCATCATGACAATGGACACCGTTGGCAGCGGCACTAATGAAGCCGGAACGCCCTTCGATACGATTCTCAACGTTTATACCGGCACAACTTTAAGCGCCTTACAATCCATCACCAACAATGATGACGCACCGAACGTAATCACCAGCCTGGTCAAGTGGACGGCGGTTAAAGGCACAACCTATTTCATCTCGGTGGACGGCTCGGAGTATGATTGGCGCGCGGGGCGCGGCAGATTCAAATTGAATTGGAATTTGATTGGCGCCCCGGCCAACGATCTGTTTGCAAACGCGCAACCGATTACCAGCCAGAGCGGCAAGCTGACCGGCACCAACCTCGGCGCTAACAAAGAAGAGAATGAGCCTTATGGTGCCGGTTCGCCGCGCGCTTCGGTCTGGTTCAAATGGGTCGCGCCCGCTAATGGCATGGCAACCTTCGATACCTTCGGCAGCGGTAATAACCAGGCGGGCACACCCTTCGATACGATTCTGAATGTTTATACCGGCACGGCCCTTAGCAATCTTGAAGGCGTGGTCAACAACGACGATGTTACCGGCCAAATTACCAGTCGCGTGCGCTGGACAGCGGTGGGCGGCACGACGTATTACATTTCGGTGGATGGCTCGGCTTACAACAACGATGAAGCGATGGGCAATTATGCTCTGAACTGGAGTTTCGTATCGGCTCCGGCCAACGATTTGTTTGCCAACGCTCAGGTTTTGTCAGGGAATGCAGGCCGCTTTAACGGCACCAATATCGGCGCCAACAAGGAAGAGGATGATCCCTACGGTGCCGGTTCGCCGCGCGCTTCGGTCTGGTTCAAATGGGTCGCGCCCGCCAACGGCAATGTCACATTCAACACGCTGGGCAGCGGCAAAGACCTGGCTGGTAATGATTTCGACACGCAGCTTGGTGCTTATTACATTGATGATTGGGGTTACCTGTCCACAGCAGCCACTAACGATGACGGCCCCAGTGGCGTGACCAGCAGCATCACGTTTACCGCTACAGTCAGCGAAACCTATTACATCGTTGTGGACGGAACTTCCTACAATTACGATGAAACAATGGGGCCTTATGTGCTGAACTGGTCGCTCAACGGCGCCGTTTCACAAGCGCCGACGATTACCAGTTTCACGCCCAATAAAGGTGGGCCGGGCACATCCGTCACCATCAACGGCACCAGGTTTGTGGTTGGCGCGACAAGCGTGAAGTTCGGCGGCGTGGCTTCAACATCTGTAACCGTTAATTCGGCGACGCAGTTAGTCGCCACTGTGCCCACAGGCGCAAAAACCGGCCCTATTACCGTAACCACAAGCGGTGGAACGGCAACCAGCACGAGTGACTTTTCCGTTCTGCCTACAATCACCGGCTTTACTCCGGCGCAAGGTGCCATTGGAGCAACTGTAACCATTAACGGCACCAATTTTACGGATGCAACAGGCGTGCTGTTTAATGTAACGGCGGCCAAAGATTTCAGTGTGGTTTCGCCGACGCAAATCACGGCTAAAGTGCCGCAGGGGGCTTTGACCGGACGCCTTAAAGTCACAACGGCAGCCGGGACAGCCCAAAGCGCGACAAACTTCACAGTTGGCCCGTGGATTGGCAGCTTTGCTCCCGCCGCGATAGCCGTTGGCTCAAACGTCATCATTCGTGGCGGCAACTTTGTGAACGTAACTGCTGTAAAAATCGGCGCTATTACGCTTGCAGCAGGCACTTATACGGTGAATTCAAGCGGTCAAATCACCGCGCAGGTGCCGACGAATGCGGTAGAAGGTGTTATTTCAGTCACCAACGCCATTGGCACGGCTACCAGTGCAACCGCCTTGAAAATCTTGCCCGCCATTACGAGCTTCTCGCCCGGCATCGGCAAAACGGGGACGGTCATAATTATCTACGGCACCAACCTGTTGGACGCGACTTTAGTCAAGTTCAACGCGACCGAAGCTGTATTTAATGTGCTGTCGGCAACGGCGGTTCGCGCTACGGTTCCTGCCGGCTCGGTGAGCGGCAAACTCTCAATCACAACACCAGCAGGACTATGCCTCAGCGCCAACCAGTTCATTGTGGATAATACAGCGCCGATTGCCCTCATTGACGCGCCGTTTACCCATCGCGCCACGCTGACGGCTTTTCCGGCTACGATTACCGGCACTCTCAGCGATAACGCCGGCATTACCAACGTGAAAACCGTGCAGCTTATGCTGACCCGCAGTGCCAATGGCGCCACACAATTTTGGAATCCGACAACGGCTTCATGGACAACGACACCTACCAAATTCGATACATCTCCGACACGGCCCAACGCCAGCACCACCTGGAGTTTTAGCGGCGCTTTGCCAACGGGAGCAAACCTGGTGGATGGCACCTATCTCATCACGGCTGTTCCCATTGACGTGCCGGGCAACACCCGCAATTATGCAACGACGTTCTACATCAAAAAGCCGCCGGGCCTCGTTGCAGACTTGTCTTCCCGCAGCACTGAATCGCAGATAGAAGAGCAGCAAGCTCCAACAGCTTCGACCTTGATTTTGTCCACGACGGAACTTAACGCCAGCCAATCGACCATTTCTCTGAAGTTCTCCGGGTCTCTAAAGAGCGCGGACGCTTCGCACTTCACCGTCACCGTTAACGGCAAAGTGGTGAATATTCAAAGCATTGAATTTTCAGGTGAAGATGTGATGCTTCTCCTGGCCGATGGCGCCTTAAACATTGGTGACAAAGTTGTTATCAGTTGGAAAAATCTGCCCGATGCCGATGGCAAAGTGCTGACTGGTTTTATCTCTGAAATCGTGGCACCATAATTCAAAGTCACAAACAAAAAGCCGTTTAACAAAGCCGCACCGCTTGTGAGATTATCAAGCAGTGCGGCTTTGTTTTGCAACTGGACTTTTACTTATATAGCGAATAAAGGAATGAAGGCTACACATTTGACAGTTTCTGGTCATTCCCGCGCAGGCGGGAATCCATAAGTGCTATGTTCCTCTGGATTCCCGCCTGCGCGGGAATGACACGTCTATCATGTAGCCTCTATCTGATTATCTGCTATACAAGAGGTGCGGGAATTGATTAACGAATGACTTCGGCCAATGTGCGGCTATTCACCAGAACTTTAACTTTTTTGACCGAAGCAAACTGGCGCGCTGTGGCCTCTATCTGTTCGATAATACGCGGTTCATCGCAAATGCCCGCTACAAAAATCTCACCTGAAAAAACAATTGTCGCTATACCTCTGCGAAGCGAAACGCTTTTCAATTGGAGGTTCCGTCCCTTCCAAAAATTTTTCAACTGTGGATTTTCGGGATAATCGGGTGGTATCGCAAGAAGCTGTTGGATGGCCGCTTTTAAAGGGCTGCGTGTCGGTTTGAGGGTGCGCTTTACAGGCACCAGGCTATCTTCGCAGCCGAACTTTTTGCCAATCTTTCCGTTATCACCCAGCGCTACAAGAAACACTTTGACCTGTTGAGGAGTAACCTTATCGTGCCTCTTAATAGGCCGGGCTTGTAATGGCAATTGGATAAAAACAGTTGAGAGCAGGAAAGCAAGCGGCAAAGCATTCCTGAAAGCGTGTGCGGCAAAGATTTTTTTCATGAGTTGATTGTTCAATAACGGCTTTTACCATTTGGCTTTACGACTCGGCGACAACAATGATGCGATCTTGACCGGTAAAAGAGACTTTATCGGACTTCTTAGGGTTCACCACAACACCATATTGCTTTGCGGGATTTTGAGCATGGATAGTCTGACGGTAGCCGATGGCGGCTTCACCGCGAAGTCGCGCTGCTTCCACTACTGTATAGAAGTTGCAGGCCTGCCCTAACGCGACATAATCCTGCGCCGGTTTCAGGTAAATTTCGGAGCCGGCGCTATCGAATAAATCGGAGAAGACGGCATTGAGGTCTTTATTTTCCGAAACCTGAGCCAAAAGCAGGCTAATCAGCTTATCGCTCACGATAAAGTCATCGGCCTGCGTGACTTGCGCCAGTTCGCGGTTTCGCACATCCAGCATTTCGCTGACGATGCTAAGCGACTTGCCACTGCCTTCTTCAATCTGACGCAGGTGCAAGAGCGTAATCAAAGTGCGCGCATCCGCTTCCTGCGCCCCCAATGTATCGGTATAACCCAGCACAATTACATGCTGATAGTCGGGAATTTCTATCGCATCTAACGTGCGGCGGTCGGTGGTATCTCCCACACGAAATTCTACGCTCTGATTATTCAAACTGCCGCAAAGCCGTGTGATTTCCGCTTCGGCTTCGGTTATCTCCGCAACTACAGTGATGGTTGAATCAGCGGGCACATAAGCATCCAACTCGTTGATGATTAAACAGCCTCGACGATTCCAACCGAGAATCAAAGTGCGTTCGGAAGTCGCAGGCATAGCTTGCCCTTCACGCATAAGAGTTTCATCAATCTCCATCGGGGTGCCCGACAGCTTAACTTCGTCATCGTCAGCAGCAATTGCTATGACTTTATCCCCGGCTTCGATGCGAGCGTCCATAGGCGGGTTGACCTGCACGCGGCCATCGCGGCGCTGCAAGCCCAGAACGGCAGCTTCTTCATAGGCTAATAACGCTTCGCCAAAGCTCTTGCCCACTAAAGCCGGTTCTTCCTGAAAGTAAATTTCATCGCCATCGAAGTCAAGCAACTCGGTATAAACCACACTCATGCCGGATTGCCGGCAGGTTTGCACCGTAATGCGCGCAATCAGATCATTGGCCTGCACTAATTGCGCTTCATCGCGCCCCACCAATTGCGCGGCTTCCATATTTTTGGGGTCGCGGATTACGGCTACGATATGATAAGGCTCTTGACGGCGATTCGGGTTATTGGTCAGGGCTAAGATAGATTTAATAACCTGCGCATCCGGGTCATCCACTTCAGGCGAAAGAATGATAATCGACTTGGCTTCGTGCGGGTTTACGATGTCCAAATCATAGAGATCAATGGGGCTGCCATTACGGCAAATAACCTGGGTGCGTCCCAGCGCGCCGACTTTGGAGCGAATCTCTTCTTCCATCTCCACTTTGTCTTTATCGGCCATGACAACGATGCGCGGTTTTTTCTGATTGGCATTCGCCACAGCCAGTTCGGAGATAATGGTAAAAATCGCCGATGACCAGCCGAGTATCAGCGTGTGATCCTGTTCAATCACAAAAGAGCGGCCTTTACGCATCTCTTCCATTTTGCTTTCCAAACCGCTGGTCAGAACGCCGATAAGGCTACTCACAATGAACACACCGGCCACCGTCACCAGGAACATGACGAGGCGGAAAGACCAGCCTTCGTCACCGCCAACAGTGCCGGCATCCAGGGCGCGCATCATGCTTTGCCACAAGGCTTCAGGAAACGATAACTTATCGCCGCCTTCGGGCTGAATACCGGTCAAAGCCAGCACAATGGCTGCGACAAGAATTAAGGTGAGTGAGACCAGAGCCAGCCAACCAATCAGAGCAATCGGCCCGGCGGCCATGCTTTTGTCGAATGAATAGCGAAGCCTGTCAGAAAATGTGACGGTTCTTCCCTTAGAAGCCATGAAACCTTCCTGTGATTAAATTGAACCTTGCAACGAGCAGGTTTGACTGAATATACATGAAAACCCAGTATAGCTTTACAACTAAAGGCAATATGCCGCGTGATAATACTTGCTATGATTAGGTGTTTATCTTTCCTATGGCCACCGATAACTAAACATCGCACCTAATTGTTGATTGGAAACATTGAGTCACATAGACTCTCAGCATGTAGGGTGTTTGGTCGGCGGGATATGTTGTTCTATGGACATCTGACTGTCATTGCAACTTCACTCTCACATATTTTGCTGATTTATCCCGGCTATTCGTCATACTTCTTGACCGCAAAGCCGCATACTAATCTCAGAATGCCTTGTGTGTCGGGCAAAAGAATCAAACAATCTTATTTGTGGCGGCTTGTTTGCTATCCCAAGCAGCGCCCTGTCGTGCGGATTTTGTGGGCTTTCAAATCGTCGTAAGCTGTTATGACAGCGAGGTGTTAAGTGTCGACTACATACGGTGCGCTGGATAATACCGGTGCCGTGCCGGAAGAAACTCCTTTCGACCAACCCAATTCCAACCGTGACGCTTCGCCAAATGGGCGACAGGTGCGCGGCCCGGCTCTCGACCCTATCGTGCGGCTGCACCTTAGCAGCGTGGTCAAATGGGCACTCATCGCGGGCCTTTTGTCGCTTATCGTGTGGCTACCGCCGCAGTTGCGAGAGCATGATAGAAACCTCTACTTTCTCTCCTGTGCCGTCGGCGCCACGATATTGGCCGCGACAGTGGGCACGGGTTTACCGCGCACGCTCTTTCCTCAAATCTTTGGCCAGTGGCATGACGCTGCCGAGGCTTTTCGGGACTGGATTGTCGTTGGTCTTTGCACTGGCCTGCTCTATGGGATAGGCGTAGCGCTGATGCGGATGCTCCGACCCTATAATCCTGAGACATTCTTCGACTATCTGCGTCACCGCAGCCTGTGGATGTTCTGCTGTGCCGGGGTTGGATTGCTGGTGGCGCGTTATATTGCAGTGCGCCGTGAAGGCTTGCTCGACGATAACAACGTCAAGACCATCGGCAAGTTACTGGTGCAGGCGCTAACCGTCAGCCTGATCTATTACTGGTTTTATCACGGCATGGAATCCATCTATCGTCTGCCTGCTGTGGTAAATGTGCTGGGCATAGCCGGACAGTTCTGCGTATTGGCGACAGGCGCCATCATGATCTGGGCGTGGATAGCCGACAGCCGTCTGATGCGCTTGCAGGCTCAGCATCACACAACAGGCATCGCCGGTGCCGAACCAATGGACTTGACTCTCACCGTAATTGGCGGCAGGGAATCGGGCAAGACCACGATGATGGCCGGGGCTTTCTACGAATGGTATACGCAAGACCTGGGGCCGCTACGCATCATGCCCGCTACCAATACCGAAGCCGAAACCGAAGCCAGCACGGAGACTACGGAGACTGACGCGAACGGCGATAAAAGCCACGATAAAAGCGAAAACAAAAGTGATAAAGAGGATGCTGGCGTTCTCTTCGGCGGCGACTTGCGTCAGGTGGCCGTAGATTTATATACGCATAACCACTTGCCGCCAGGCACCGTTTCGTGCCAGGATTTGCCCTTTGAGCTATGGCTGGAAAACGAATGCGTGGCGCGTTTCAATCTGCTGGATTATCCCGGCGGCGCCTTAGTTGATGCGGCGCCTGACCCCAAAGATGTCGAAGAGTTTTGGCGTCGCGCGGCTCAATCGGATGGCATCGTCTTAGTCGCCGATATGTCCCATGCGCGGCGCGGGCAGCGGGACGACGACTGGATGGATATCATGAACCGCTATCAGCGGGTTTTGCAGTTAGTTTTAGAGCGCAACGGCAAAAACCGCGTGGTGCCGGTCGCTTTAGTGCTGACCAAAGTGGACGAATACACCGACGAAGAGCCGGGCGCACTCGATTTGGAGCAACTCATCGTGCGCTTCACCGACTTTGGTTACGATCAGCTTGAAACCACCTGGCGCCGTCTCAATAGCGAAGCCGGCCCTACCTGCATTGAATTCTCGACCTGGCTGACCTCAGCCATCACCTATTCGCAGCCAGCACGCGGCAAGAATGGGCAGCCCGACTACACGCGGCCCTTTGAAATTTCGCCGCCACCGCCACCGATTATGCCCAGCGGCTGCGCTTCGCCGTTGCTCTGGATAACTTCCAAAGTGATGCGTTGGAACGTCACTCTTTTCTGGGACTTGAAAAGTTTCATCTTCGGCCCATCGCCTCAAAGGCGCCGCCATATCAAGGCCATGCTGGAATTAGAAGAGCAGGCCAACCTACGCGCTGCGAATCCCATTCAATGACGCAAAGTAGTGGTGCCATGCTTGACGCAAATAGCGATGTAAATACCGGCACAACTCCAACGGGTGAAACTCTGTTCTGCGCGCCATGGGTCGTCTTTGCCAGCGGCCATAGCTTGCGCGAGGAATACAGCACAACCACTTCCACAAATATTGATGCAACGCTGGAAGAAGAGGTCAGCGCGCTGTGCCGTGAGTTTCATAACGCCCTGGGCGTGCAGCAAGTGCCGGATGGCTTGCTCGTCGCCCTGTTTTGGAAAGCGCGCCAATCTTCCTGTCACATCATCACACAGGTATTGCGTGCGCCTCATCAGCCAGGCCAGCGCATCGCTTACGAATATTTCAGCTTAGCGCTCACTGAAGACGACCTGCACAAAGTAGATGGCAACTCGCTGCGCGCGTTGGAACTGATTGGCGTGGAGCAGTTGCGAGAACAATGGG
Source organism: Abditibacteriaceae bacterium (assembly GCA_036399215.1). Classification (GTDB taxonomy): domain Bacteria; phylum Armatimonadota; class Abditibacteriia; order Abditibacteriales; family Abditibacteriaceae; genus DASWNL01. Next base: position 5,010 of record DASWNL010000353.1, on the reverse strand, counting down.
TTACCGGCCTCACCGAACCAGTCTGCGCCACAATTGAAACAAGTCGCACTGCCTCTATTCAAGCGGCGCCAATTCAAGAGTCACACTTTTCCCAAAACGGCATCTGGCCGGCGACAACGGAAAACCGTGAAACCCTGCTCACCTATGTAAGTAGTGGCGAAGCAAAGGGACGCACTTTTGTAACGTGGTGGCCGGGCGCAAAGCCGCCAACTGCCGGAATATTCGACATCGTCTTGCGCAGTGAGGCAACGCGCGTGGCGCGGCCTCATGAAATTTTGGCTCTTGCTACAGAGTTGAATCATAGTCTGTCGCGCAACCTGCTGGCGCCGCCTTCCTACGACAATGAAGGCGCGCGCTACTATCGTGCGTTGCTGCATAGTGCGGACGAAGTGGAAACGATGCTCAAAGAGGCCTATTTCCCCATAGCCTTAGAGGAATCGCCACACCGCTGGATGACGCGCCCGCAAAAAGTTGCCGGGCTTTGCCAGAAGATTGCCGATGACTTACCGGACTACGCGGCGCGCCTACCGGCCTCTTTCAGCGCCGAAATAGCGGGCCATTGCGCTGAATTATCAAATCGTTATGGCGACCTGGGGCGCGACCTGCAAAAGTTGCGGCACCCCAACATGCTGCACCAGAGCCAAAAGCCCGCACCAAGCGGTGCCACAAAAACCGCAGATCGGTTGGATAGTGTGCAGGGCATGAAACCCAGAGGAATGCAATTCGCCCTGATTCTTGCAGGCCTATTGGTGCTTTGTGTGCTGGGTTTCGGCGTTCGCAAGCTCGTTGGCGAGTCCGGTGCCGGCCAATCCAACGCAGGCAAATCCAAAACGCATCTAAAGGGAAACGTGCTGTCCGCCAACGAAGCGCAACATGATCGGCAGGCTCTGGCATTGATGCGCACGCGCGCGACCAAAGAAGTGTTCCGCATTGCGCACTCTTTAGCGGTTCAACGCGCAAACAGGGGCAAAAAATTGAGCAAAGAGGCCATGCAAAGCACTGTCGTGGACGCTATCGCCCAGGCCATGCTGCAAACACCACATTCTCAAATCAAGCCCGCGCAGAAGCATCTCTTATTTCGTATGGCAACAGCACCTATCCGTGCTAAAGCGTTGCAGGGCGTCAAGGCAGGCATGGCAAGTATTCCGCAACACAGTCGCATACGCCGCGCGCGGCATTAAGACTTTGTGCCCGTAAAGACAACAAACAAATGATTGCCACTCTCGAACTGTCGGGACGGCATTTTATACGATTCTCATGCAGCATAAGACACAGCACACACTACCATCCAGGCCCGGCGAACGAGCGCCGCACACACTCCCTTCCCCGGCCTCGCGTGCGACCTCCGGTTCAACCTCTCGCACCAATACAGAGGCGCTTTTTACTCCCCCGGCCAGCGCGAAATCCAGCCATGCGATGGCAAGTCCTGCCAGTAAGCTCGGCTCCATTTTACTACTGTTGGCGATTTCATCAGTAGCCGCGGTCGGGGTATTGATGCCACACGAAGAAGACCCATTAGCCTCGGCAACGAACGTGGCAAACGGCACGTCAGTAACAATAAATCGGGATCATTTCAGAAACAGCGCGGTGCCGAAAATCTCAATCGCACCTCGCCATGCTTCACAGCAAGCTTATGCCCTGGCCTATAAATTAGCCAACCATCGTGTGAAAACCGTGAGCGGATTGACACGGGAAGAGCGCCTGGAAACAATGAGGCAAGCTACAGCGCAGGTTATGACAGGCGACATTGCGCACCTTGCACCGGCAGAAGTGACAAGCCTTGCCAGACAAGCGCCGGATACCGTGAAGGACGCCGCCTTGCGAGGGGTGACTAAGGGTGAGGCTAAGGGCATCAGCACGCAAAGTCAATTAGTGATAGAGCGTATGTTAAGACGCGAAAACCACTCGGAGTAATGACAAACGGTGCAATAAGCACAATTGGCCTATCGCTTTACTATTACTTTCAAACCAGAGGATGCTTTTGATTCCGAAATCAAGCACGTCCGAATGGGTGATACCTTCATTGTTCTATAAGGCATTGAGCTTGCTCTGCCTATATTCCCGGACACAAATCCTGAGTTCACACTTGGTTTAATTCCCCTTAGAGGGTGCAAACAAAATCGGTAACGCGAGAGAAGTAGGAGTGCTGTCATTCCCGCCCCGCGGGAATCCAGGCAAAAGAGGTTCACACCGTATTGCTGCAAACAGACAACTGTATGGATTCCCGCGGGGCGGGAATGACACTCTTCTGTTTCGTCCCCAAATCTTACTTTGTTTACATCCTCTAAAAATGCAAGAAGGTAAAGACGATGAGCCGATTCAAATGGGCACGTGTGGCTGTTCTCAGTCTGTGTTGGGCGAATTTAAATCTTTCGCCCGCACCGGCTAATGAGGCCGCACCCAAACCTGAAGCACCTAAAGAAGCACCAAAACCTGCCACGCCGCAAGAAGCGCCTAAACCAGAAGCACCTAAAGCCGAAGCACCGCAGCCTCAACCGGCAACTACGGCCCCTGCGGCGGCAATAACTTCAACACCCTTAGCGTCGGATGTGGATTACAGCAAGGGCGTTTTGCGTGGCAAGGTGGTGAATGCCGAGGGTAAACCGCTTGGTGACGCCACGGTAGCGCTACTTGATGCAGGTGGTAAAGTCGTGGCGTGGACAAAGACAAACGCGCAAGGGGAATATGCCATTGCCGCCGACCCGCTTACTGTTTTGCGCTTGCGTCCTTCCAAGCGTGGGGGGCTTTTATCCAGTCTTTTAAAAACGGTAGGCAAAGTTGCCGCTGCGCCTGTCAAAGCTGTTGGCGAAGTGGCCGAAGCGACGGTGGACGTTGCCAAAGCCATTGACCCGATTCAGACGGTTAAAGCAACGGCTCTGACCGCTGCAACGGGCATTCCCACGCCGATTGCAGCGGCTGTCGCGCCCCAAAGCGCCGGGGCCGTTAAACATCAAGCAGAAGTCAAGGCTACAGAGAACGTTGCCAAAGTGTTGTTGGGCGAACGGCAGGCTCAGCCTAAAGCAAAGCGCAAGGAAATGGTGCCCGGCGAAGTGCAAATCGCCGTTACCGCACCGCAGCATAAAGACTTCAAAGACAAATCCGGCGCTTTCTGGCTGGAGCCAGCGACAAAAGTGGACGCGAAAACCATTGGTGCCCAGGCGTGGCTTGAAACCGTCAAATTGGCCCCGGTTGAAGGAGATAAGCAGTCGGAAGTCGAAAACATCGCGGTGCTCCTCTCCGAGCCGAAACTGGAACCCAGCTTAGTGCCGCAAGGCGCGACGGTCAAACTCAGCGCCAAATTGCAGGCGCCCACCGGGCCGGATGGCAAGCCGCTTGATGTGCGCGTCTTTGCCCGCGAAGACAAAAAACGCAAGGTTGTCGAACTTAAAGCACAGCCGAATAGTATCTTTGCCGGTGAGTTGACCTTAGACCCAACCACGCCCATCGGCAATACCGTCATTACTATTGTGGCTTTGCGCGCTGAACCGGTGGAAATCAGCTTGCGAGGGAAAAAAGAAGACCCACTACTCGATTTCGCCAGCCGTCTCGAAGACTTAGATGCCGATAAGCCCTATGATTTCGACCCACGCATTATGGCGAGTGAGAATCGTCTTGATCTGGCTCTCACAGTGCTTGACCCGAAGAAGGCGACGCCAACAACACCTCCTGCAACTGCTCCGGCTCAACCAGCGCAACCCGCCACGCCCCCAGCGAAGTAAGAAAATAGTTACAACAGGGACGGGTAATTGAGGATTCAAGCTGGTTTGCATTAACATAACTCTAAAAGCAGTTACGAAAAGCAGCGAATCAGTTTCATACCAAGTGCCTCTGGAACTCCATGAAATCACCTTACACCAAAGCGCCTCACAAACTCCTGACCGTTCTTCATTTTGCTCTGCTTTTATTGGCATCTGTTGTCTGTTCAACACCGACTAAAGCTCAAGCACAAAACACATGGGCCAAAGCGACCTCTAAAGCCTCTTCCAAGGCCACTTTGCCTCCCATTCATTTCACGCAGTTTCGTCTGCGTAACGGGTTGCGTGTCATTCTGCATGAAGACCATTCAACGCCGATTGTCAGCGTTAACGTGTGGTATCACGTCGGCTCCAAAAACGAAGTGCCGGGCCGCACCGGCTTCGCGCATTTGTTTGAACACATGATGTTTCAAGGCTCGAAGCATCACGATGAGGACTACTTTAAGCTATTGCAGGAAGCGGGTGGTTCAATCAACGGCACCACGAGTTCCGACCGCACCAATTACTTTGAAACCGTGCCGGCGAACTTTCTCGAACTGGCGTTATGGCTCGAATCCGACCGCATGGGTTATCTACTGGATGCCTTAACCGAAGCCAAACTGAGCAACCAACGCGAAGTTGTAAAGAACGAGAAGCGGCAAAACTACGATAACCAGCCTTATGGCCTGGTCGGCGCAAAAATCTCTGAGACCATGTATCCACTGCCGCATCCCTATCACTGGATGACCATTGGTTCTCTGGAAGATGTAACAGGCGCTTCAATGGACGAGGTCAAAGACTTTTTTCGGCGCTACTATGTGCCCAATAACGCCAGCCTTGTCATTGCCGGCGATTTCCAGCCGCGACAGGCACGCCAGTGGGTTGAAAAATACTTTGGGCCACTAAAGCGCGGCGCATCCATTCCGCCGGTTAAGGCGCCTCGCCCTCAACTGGCTCGTGAAGTGCGTCTGGAAATGGAAGACCGCGTTACTTTGCCGCGTATTTATCTGAACTGGCATACCGTTCCCCACTATGCGCCGGATGATGCCGCCCTCGATATGTTGGCCTATGTGATGGTTAACGGCAAAGGTTCGCGGCTTTATAAATCTCTGGTCTATGATCGGCAGATTGCGCAGGATGTATCGGCCTTTAACAGTTCGCGCGAGTTGGCCGGCGCCTTCTCTGTCGTTGCTACTGCCAAGCCGGGCAAAACACTTTCTGAATTGGAGAACGCGATTAATGAAGAACTGGCGCGACTCAAGGCCACGCCTCCTTC
>DASWNL010000352.1:0-12342 GCA_036399215.1 Abditibacteriaceae bacterium | reverse complement strand
ATTTGCGCTTCTAAGGGGTCTTTCACACCTTTCAAACGCTCCGCCAATTTACGCTCGCGTTGTTCTTCAATCCACGGTTGAACAAAAAGCAGCACTACAACCAAAAACAAAATCGCCCAAACTATCATTTGTTCCTCTCAGTCAAAAACGTAATCCAAAATCAACTTGACCAGAGCCAAGGCCAGCACAAAGCGTAAAAGGGCAATGATCGGCCCCGGCACGCCAAGCGCGGCCAGGCCCCAGATAGCCAGCATCAAAAGCAGGCCACCAAAAAAGAAAATCAAACAACCTGAAAGAATCTCTTCAGAACCGATATTCATTGGCTTTCACTGCTCAATTCTATCGGAATACTTTTGCAATTTAAGAAAAAACAGCCCGCTCCGAAATTTCGGAGCGGGCTGTTTTTTTCTTAATGGCCTCTATTTGACTTCAATAATAATCGGTGGCGCCCCAATGCCGCGATTGGCGCTGACGAAGCCTTCGATAGCGTATTGACCTGGTGAAACGGGCTTGCCGTTCTGGTCTTTGAAATCCCATTTATCTTTATAGGTCAGCGTTTCACCGGGCGCGAACTGCTTCATTTGCAGCATCATGGTGAAAGCGCGGCCCCGGCTCCACTGCCAGATGACCTTTTGTTTGGGGTCGAATTTACCTTTGGGTGCCGGGCGCGCTGCGAAGTCATATTGCTGGCCCGAAGGATAAGTTAAAGCCGTGGTTTGGCCGCTTTCGTTTTTCAAGGTTAGCGTGAATTGCGCGCTCTCATCGCGCGTATAAGTAGTTTTGTCGCTTTCCACTTTGGCGACCAAGCCGGCATCGAGATCATTTTTGCGTGGCGTCATTTCGCGGATGCCTTCGGCGCGCACATCCAGAGTTATCGGCGCGGGTTTCAGCCCACCGTTGGCCATGATGGTCGCTTCCAAAAGATAAGGCCCGCGAGGCGCTGAATTGCCGTTGTTATCTTCGCCCTGCCAGATAGCTGTCCAGGTTTTGCTTTCGTTAGGTCGCAGCGTTTCGCGGCGCAGAGCCTGGGTAAACATTTTATCGTTCGACCAGCGCCAGAGAGGTTGTTTAGCTTTGGCGTTAACAGGAGTAGCCGTAATTTCAAAATTCTGACCTGAATTGAAAAGCAAAGTTTGCTCTTCATTGCCGGTATTGCGTGCCGTCAAAGAAAAGGCTACTACGCGCCCCAGACCTGAAACATTTTGCGCCAGAGAAAAGCTCACCGCAATCGGCTCGGTTTTCGGTTTCTCCTCTTTGCTTTTGGCCGGAGGCGTGGCGCTTTCATCGGCGGAAACTGAAGGGCCGATGGCCTGACTGTTCAGAGAGAGCAAAAAGCACGTGCCTGCCAGGACAGGAAAAATTGAGGAATTATTGATTTTCATTATTGTTCACCGCAGGGGCAGACCCCGCCAGAGCATAGAGGTTCGATAAAAGTCCACTCAACCATCACGCAGGCGGCAAAGTGCGCTATAGTTTCATCCATGGAACTCTCGGAAAAAACCCTCCAAACGCGGCGCATTCACGAAGGCCGCATCATTAATTTGCGCGTGGATACAGTCGAACTCATTAACGGCAAAACCAGTCAACGTGAAATCGTGGAGCATAAAGGCGCAGTTTGTGTGGTGCCGGTCTTGCCCGATGGGCAGATTATCGTGGTGCGCCAGTTTCGCAAGCCCTGCGAAAAAGACTTGTTAGAAATCCCTGCCGGCGGCCTGGAAATCGGCGAAAACCCTGAAGCGTGCGCCGCACGCGAACTCAGCGAAGAAACCGGCAAAGCCGGGCAACTTTCGCATCTCTTTTCCTGCTATCTCGCGCCCGGCTACTCGACTGAACTGATTCACTGCTATCTGGCCGAAAATCTCACTGATGACTTCGGCACGCCGGACGAGGACGAACATTTGAATGTGGAAACTTATCCACTTACAGAACTCCTCGCCATGTGCGACGATGGCCGCATCCAGGATGCTAAAACTATCGCGGCCTTAAACACGCTTTATCGGAGGCAGAAATAAACCCACCGTTTGCAAGAACATCATAATTCCAAATTGGCCAAGGTAGATGGACTCGGCACTTTTCAAATGATCATCAGAAAAATGGCTCAAAGCGATGTCAAGGCGCTTATCCATACCTTTGCAACTCCACTCACATGGTGGAGCACCCGCCGGCAATATCAAAGGTATTGGCAGGAACAGCAAGACAACCAGCGCGTGATGCTTATAGCCTGGCACGAGGATAAAATCGCCGGCTATGTTAATCTTCTGTGCCCGGCCCAGTATCAGGGTTTCCAAAAGGCCGGCATTCCAGAGATTAACGATTTAGTTGTGGTTACACAGTATCGAAAGCAAGGCATTGGCACGGCATTAATGGACGAAGCAGAGCACTTGGCCAGAGAACAAGGCCATGCAGTTGTAGGGCTGGGGTGTGGCGACACAGCGTATTATAGCGCGGCTCAGAGGTTATATAAAAAACGAGGCTACGTGCCCGATGCTAGCGGCCCACAAACGACGCCCTGGGGATTGATGACTTACATGACCAAAAGTCTGTAGCAATTTTCAACAGGAAATTACAGGGCAGGTCTCGTGGCACCTTAGGCAGAAGTTCAGCAAATCATGCCGCGCTTGCCTGCCGGGCCATGTCCGATGGGATTGGGGCCAATCCAGCGCTCATCGGCGGGTTCGCTTGCGAGTTGGTAACGCGAATCAGACGAAAGACGAATGCGATTTGAATAGTTATCGAGGCTGGCATGAACCGTAAAAACCGAAAAGGCCAGCAAATCGCCCATGCGGAATTGCGGTGCAGTCATCCAGCGCCCACCTAAGTTTTTGCGAAGCGTATCCGGCGTGCGTGAAAGCCAACCTCCATCAGAAATATTGCCGCCCCCGCCCATTTTGGTAAAGCCTTCGCCTCGCCGGTTGGTGCAAAACTTGTCTACATCTTTGGCACCGTAGTTTTTGTTTAATCGCTCGTGTTGGTGGCTCTTTTCTAACACAATAAGGCCGCCGGTTTCCAGGTCAATATCGCCCAGTGGAGTCCAGGAAGTGAATAGTTTTTGGGTGCCGCGCCCCATATAAACCACATCCATGTGCGGCGGCGTGGCGCGCCCCGGTGAAACGGCGCGAAACCAGGTGAAATCGAAGTGGCGCACCGGCCCACCGAGCAGCTTTTCGTAAAACGCCATCATCGGGCCGTCGTATAAAACTTTCATCAGCGCCGGATTATCCTGCGCCAGTCCCGGCATGAACTTCACCTGACTTTGGGGCGCGGCAACGGCTTCCATACTGTCGAAGTTCTTATCTAATTGGCCCGCATCAGCCAGCTTTTGCACGCAAGTTCGCCGCGCTTCAATGACTTCCTCACGGTTGAGATAACCCGGTAAGAAAATATAGCCATCATCGGCCATGCGGACGCGTAATTCTTCCACATCATCAACGATTTCCGAAGAATCACGCAACCAACCGAAGGCTTCGGGGGCAGTATCCAACTCCTGTCCAAAAGAAGAAAGGCGGGGCAAAGTTTCGATCATATCTTTAAATTAACCACAAAAAAGAATTCGCCACCAAAACGCAGAGACGCGAAAAGAAAAGATAGCCGCGAAAAGGCGCACAAAGCACAAAAGTTATGTAAATCTTTTTGCGTGTTTTGTGTTTTTTCGCGGCTATTTCTCTCTATGCCCTTCGTGTTCTCTGCGGTTAATTTTCAAAAGAGCGCACGGCATCGGCTACGGTTTGCCGTTCTTCTTCGGTGAGTTCTGGAAAGACCGGCAGGGACAGCACTTCATCAGAGGCTTTTTCAGCAACAGGCAATGAACCTTCGCTATAGCCCAGATTTTCGTAAACCGGCTGCAAATGCAGGCACTTCGGATAATAAATGGCGCAACCTACGCCTTGCGCTTTAAGGGCTTCAATTAGTTCATCGCGCCGCGTGCTGCGGATGGTGTATTGATGATAAACGTGATGCGCGCCGGGTGTTTCTATCGGCAAAACTATGTCTAAATCGACAAACTGCTTGTTATAAAACGCGGCATGAGCGCGCCGAGCATCATTCCAACTTTGCGCGTGCGGTAACTTCACGTTTAACAAAACCGCCTGTAAGGCTTGCAGGCGCGAATTGACGCCGATTTCGTGGTGAATATAAGTGCCTTTTTGCCCATGAACGCGCAGAGTTCGCGCTTTATCGGCTAAATCATCGTTGTTGGTCGTAATCAGGCCGCCTTCCCCGCAGGCGCCGAGGTTTTTGGTGGGATAAAACGAAAACGCCGCCATGTCGCCCAAACCGCCGCACGGCACATTATTCAATTGCGCGCCCCAGGCTTGTGCAGCGTCTTCAAGAACATACAAATTGTGTTGCTTCGCTATGGCATTAATTTCGTCCATCGCCGCCGCATGGCCGAACAGGTGAACCGGAATAATGGCGCGCGTGTTTTCGTTGATGGCGCTTTCAATGAGTTGTGGATTGAGATTGTAAGTCGCCGGGTCAATATCGATAAACACCGGCGTGGCGCCCACCATAGAGATGACTTCAGCCGTAGCGAAAAATGAGAATGGTGTGGTAATGACTTCATCGCCCGGCCCAATACCCATTGCCATCAAGGCGATTTGCAAGGCATCTGTGCCATTTGCCACGCCGATAGCGTGCTTGACCTGAAGAAGACGCGCGGCGTTTTCTTCAAACTCGGCTACGGACGGCCCCAAAATATAATGGCAGCTTTCGAGGAGTTCGAGCGCCGCCTTTTCGAGTTCAGGCTTAAGGGTTTGATACTGCCGGGTGAGATCAAGAAGGGGAATCATAAAAACAAAAAGGATGAAGGTGGAAGGATGAAGGATGAAAAATTATCTTCATCCTTCATCCTTCCACCTTCATCCTTGATTTCTGCCGCGAGCCGGAATCGAACCAGCGACACGAGGATTTTCAGTCCTCTGCTCTACCAACTGAGCTATCGCGGCGACAACTTATAACTTCAAACAGCGACCTTTCATTATAGCCAAGTGTATTCGGTGGCACAAGCCTTTATGACTCATTTATGGCTCATTTTCCCAACGCCGGCGTTCCTCATCAGTCATGTTCCAGGCATTTTCTAAAGAGGGAAACTCTTTCGACTTCACTTCATTTACATAACTGCGCGCTGCTTCTAAAAGAACCTGGTGGCCTTTGGCATATTGGCGCACAAAGCGAAAGGGCTTGCCCGGCAAAAGCCCGGCTAAATCGTGCCACACTAAAACTTGGCCGTCGCAGTCGCTCCCTGCACCAATTCCAATAGTTGCCATTTGCACTTTATTCGTGATCTGCGCTGCCACTTCCTGAGCCATAGCTTCCAGAACCACACCAAAACAACCGGCCTTTTCAAGAGACAATGCTTCATTCATTAGCCGCTTTGCATCCGGCGCGGTTTTGCCTTGCACAGTTGTCTGAAATTTCAAAACCGATTGCGGCGTAAAACCAATATGGCCCATGACCGGAACTCCCATTTCCAGCAATAAATCAATGGCACGCAACGCCCGTTCGCCGGCGCCTTCAAGTTTTAAAGCGATGGCGCCGGCTTTCAATAACTTCGTGGCGTTGGCGACGATTTCGCTTTCGCTGCCGTGATAAGAGCCAAAAGGCAAGTCGGCAATGACGGGCACATCAGGACGCGACGATGATTTCACACCGCGAACGACGGCGCCGGTATGATGCGCGATGGCTTCGATGTCAACAGAAACCGTGTTGTCGTAGCCCAGAATTACATTGCCCATCGAATCGCCCACCAAAAGCGCATCGGCTCCGGCGTCACAACACAGCGCTGCCGTTGGCGCATCATACAACGAAATCATGGCGATAGGAGACAACGAGGCATCGCGGCTTTTTTTTGAGAAAATTTGAAGCGGGGAAGGCATGAAACGGTGATTTTCTTTGGATGAATTACGGTTGCGCCAGCAACTCGATCAAGACCGGCGTGAGCGCTACAACAAATAACCAGAACAAAACTTTCGGGCCGCAGCCGAGGGACTTGGCTTTCGGCTTGCCTTTCGCTGCACCATTGGCCGGGACGGAGCCTTTGAGCGACTCGTATTTCTGACGATAACTTAAGTTATCAGGACGCCGCCGCATAGCACGCTCATACATGGCCAGCGCCAAATCGTTTTTACCCTGATCCGCATAAATATCGCCCAGCAAGGCCGGTGCTTCGGCGTTGCTGGCATCGGATTTCATCACGCGCTCGCAAATGGCAATAGCTTCGCCGGCGCGCCCATTTTCAAAATAAAGATTGGCCGCCTCAAAGACCATCGTTAGAAGCCGCGTGCGTGGATTGGTCGAACTCGAAGCCGGTGCTTGATCGCTCCATTCCGCCCGGTTGCGGCTGGCATTGGTTTGACCGCCACCACCATAAGTGCTGCGACCACCGGGCCGCGACATCGAAGACGGAGTATGGCGCCGCATTCCCGGCCCTGTGGCGCGTGGGGTCAATGGAAGAGGCGCATTGCGAGAACGGTCATAACTGGCACGCTTTTCAACATCCGAAAGCACATTATAGGCTTCAAGAATGAGTTGCATCCGTGCGTGCGCGGTTTCTTTATCTGCGGCGATGTCAGGATGGTTTAGTCGCACCAACTTCCGATACTGACTTTTAATCACTGTCAGATCGGCATCGGGCGCGATTTCTAAAATGGCGTAGTAATCCTGCGGCATCGTGAGTTAGGTGCATCATTGAGGCGCCGATTGAGAAGCCAGATGATGAAAAACGCCGCGCCAAATCCACACCGGGCGAATTTTGCGGGTTCGCTTAAATGATACCTAATCTCACAAGGGTGCGGCGCGAATCACAACGAACCTGTTAAAAACTTGCTAATTAGAAAACTCACGCGCCGTGTTTTCGATGTTGTTGAAGTGTTGTGTGTAGCCACCAATCACTTGCATTCCGACGAGGATTGCTACCAGGAGAAAAACGGCAACACCCAGCACTTGAACCGATTTTTTGATGGCGGTTTCAGCATCGGATTCCAGAAAATCGGCGACTTTGTCCAGTTGCGCTTCAACACTACCCGATGCTTCGCCAGTCGCCAGCATTTGCAACGCCAGAGTCGGAAATTGCCCGGTGGCCGTGAGAGATGAAGTCAGGCTTTCCCCTTTATCCAGACGATGAATAATTTTCCGCGTCTGGCGCGCCATCGCTTCATTGCCACAGGCATCCGAAGCTAAATTAATCGTGCGATGCAAACCCATACCCGCACCCTGCAAAGCACCTAAGGCGCGACAAAACTTGGCGGCGGCCAAAGCGCGCACGAATTTCCCGGCATAAGGAAAGCGCAGTTTGAACTCATCAATGGTTAAGCGTTGTGGGCCACGCGACAGTGTGCCGGGAGCCAGCTTTTTAAAGGCGATCCAGCCTACAAAAAGCATCAGCGCAAAAAACAGCACGCCCTTGATGGAATTGAACCAGGCGCCAGGGCCATGCAAAACCAGGGGCACAACCGAAGGGATAAGAAACGAGCAGGCCAAAAGCAGTTTGGGATACCATGTTTCGCGCTTAACGGTCTGCTGAATTTCATAATCGCGCTCGGAATACTGCGACAAACGCAGCAGAATGCGTTCGAGAAAGCCGCCCCCTTCGCCCGCTGCGATCATACCCACCATGAGTTCCGAAAAGAGACCCGGATAAGCTGTCATGGCTCGGTTCCACTCTTCGCCGCGTTGAGTGCGCACCGCCATTTCTGCCGAGGCTTTTCTTAAAGCGCCGTTTGGTGCGTTTTCCGCCATCAAATTCAAGGCGTGGGCCACGGAAGTGCCGGCATGAATCATGGCGTGCATTTGCCGAAAGTAGAGTGACATTTGCTTGGCATCCGCTGTGAGCAAGGCTTGTGTCGGCGTTGGCGGCACGGCGGGCAACGGCTTGCCTAATCCTTCAGGTGTCTCAGGCACTTCCGCTTCAAGCTGTGGCGGAGGCGCGGGATTATGAGCCGAGGGAAAGGGTGTTTCGTGTGGCGCTCTTTCACGCAGTGGCATTTCGCGCTGTGGCGTTTCGCGAACTGGCATTTCACGGACGGAAGGCGTAGCTGCTGGCGACTTTGATTCTGCGGGAGGCGCCGTCACATTAACAGGCGTTACATTGCTAAATTCGCCGACGGGAGCCAATTTCGTGACGAAAAGCCCCTCACTGCGCAAAATTTCCAAGACGGCATCGCGGCTTTGTGCCTCGCGCATCCCATTGACGCGTTGCCCTTCCCTGTCACGTGCTTGATATGCAAAAGTCGGCATGGTTTTTTTCGATAATCCGCGTTTGGCTTTGGTTCGCCGCTTACCCTACTCCACCACAATATCTGGTGCATTCTTTTTTAAATTCTCGCGCAGTTTTAAAACAGCGAGGTCTTTGGCTTTGGCTTCGCACATGACATCGAAGGGAATTGGCCCCTCGCCGGCTACAGTGCGCGCAAACGGAATGAATACCTCAGCATCAATATAATCGGCGTGCTGTGAAGCCAAAGGCGCGGCTTCGCTTTTGATTTTCTTGCCCGTAGTTTTATCGCGCCGTTCAATAAGACGCGCTTCCAAACGCGGCGACGAATAATGAATCTTGGGGCGCACGCCTTCGGGCCATGTTGCTATCATACGGCGGCACGCTTCTTCATGCGAAAGCTCTGCCGGGTTGATGCACGAATGATGCTGATGATCGAAGATGCATCTGATGCCCGTTGCTTCGTGAATCTTCAAGACATCATCTACACCCCATGACACATCATCATTTTCCAAAACCAAACGGCGCCGCGCCGATTCAGGTAATTTTTTGAAGTTATCAATAAAGCGTTGCCGCGCTGCATCGCGCTCGCCATATACGCCGCCGACGTGAGTGACTACGACCGCTTCCGGCCCTTGCTCCATAATATCCAACATTTGCGCCTGCGCTAAAAAATCACGCGTCGAAGTTTCCACCAATTTGGGGTTTGGCGCGTTAAGAACAATATATTGCGAAGGATGAAAACTCAGGCGCAGATTCAACTGCCCTGCCCTTTTACCAAGGGCTTCCAATTCGCCCCGCGCCTCGACTAACTGGTTATGAAACTGCGGCAAATCAGGGTGCGTTAAATACGGCGCGAAATCAGAAGACAAGCGATACATCGAGATTTTCTGATCTTCGAGATAGTCAAAAATCTCGTTCGCGTATTCGATGGAAGTTTTTAGGTGCGGTTCGTTTTGCCAGCGGCGTGCATCATTGCTTTTCAGGCCCGCTTTGCCCAGCACTTTCACAGCGAATCCAAGTCTCATGCACTTCCTTGCACCAAATCACCGGCCAAAATGCGCTCGATACCACTTTGCGTTTCTAATAACAGCGCGCCATCTTGCGCCAATCCAAGAGCGAGGCCTGAAAGAGCTTTGTTTTCGTTTTGCACCGTAACGCGCTGGTTATTTTGCGCACAACGTCGCCAAAATTCGTCGCGAATTTCAGTCCAGGCGCCGTCGCGCAACTGATGATAATAAACCCACCAGTCATGGAGCCAGCCTTGTGTCACGGCTTCAATCGGCCACGCATGGCGCGTTTCGATTTGTAGCGAAGAGGCCGGATAAAGCGGTCGCTCCGGCAACTCGTCTTCGCTTTGATTGACATTCAAGCCGACGCCAACAACCGCGAAATCAAGTTCGCCACCACACAATTCAGCTTCACTCAAGACGCCGGCGATTTTGCGTCCATTCAAGAGAACATCGTTCGGCCATTTGGTCTGGCAGGCGTGGCCGGTTAGTTCATGAACGGCTCGCGCCGTCGCTAAACAGGCCACGAAATTCAAGCGAGGCACAGCCGCCAGTGTAAGTTCTTCTCTGGCAAACTCTTTAGCAGTGCCGCGCAAAATCACCGACAGATAAAGCCCTTTGCCCCCAGGCGAACTCCAACTCCGCCCGCGCCGTCCCCGCCCGGCGCTTTGACTATGAGCCGTAACCACCGCGCCATGCGGCGCATCATCGCGCCCCCAACGCAAGGCTTCTTCGTTGGTGGAATCAATTTCCTCGAAATGGCGATGCATGAGAATTAAAAATGCAAAATTAAAAATGCAAAAAGGTTTTCATTTTTAATTTTGCATTTCAATGTCCAACCCAATATCCAACGACCGCGCGCCATGTGTAAGGGCGCCAACCGAAATAATATCCACGCCGCTTTCGGCAATGGCGGAAACCGTTTGCAGATTGACGCCGCCACTGGCTTCGCTGAGGGCGCGCTTGTCAATGATGCCAACGGCGCGTTTTAAATCATCCGGCTTCATGTTATCCAGCAAAATAATGTCGGCACCAGCACACGCCGCTTTTTCAACTTGTTCTAATGTATCGCATTCGACTTCGATTTTAAGGCTGTGCCCTATGTTTTTGCGGGCACGTTGAATTGCTTGTTCAATACCGCCGCACAAAGCGATGTGATTGTCTTTGATGAGAATCATGTCATCAAGGGCAAAGCGATGATTGGAGCCACCGCCGCAGCGCACCGCGTATTTTTCTAAAAGGCGCAAGCCCGGCGTGGTTTTGCGAGTATCGGCAATGCGCGCCCCGGTGCCTTCGACGGCGTCCACAAATTGCCGCGTGAGCGTAGCAATCCCCGAAAGTCGTTGCACAAAATTCAAAGCTACGCGTTCACCGGTCAGAATCGTTGCCGCATTGCCTTGCACACGCAAAACCGTTTCACCTTGAGAAATTTTCTCGCCATCACGGCGCAAAACTTCAACTTCAATGCCGCCTAAAAATTCCCACGCCAGACGCGCTAAATCAACACCACAAAGCACGCCATCCTCGCGAAAATTCATCAACGCCACACCCCGCGTGCCCGATGGAATCAAAGCCTGTGTCGTTACATCACCAGAGCGAACATCCTCGCGTAATGCGGCTTCAACCAGTGGGCGAATTTGTAAATCTGTAAGAGCAAAACCATTCATACGTTCAATTGAAATCCACCGGCAAATTTGTTTCTAGGTTAATAGTGCCTGTAAAATTCGGCCCTGCGAAAGCAGCTTCAACAACAATCGGCCCGACAATATGTTGGTTAAATTCCTCCAACTCTTCAGCAGGCACCCATAACTCATTACGAACGCGATTATCCCCTACAGTTTGCACGGGATAGCGCGTCGCAAATTCCTCATCAACTTCAAATTTTGTCACGAACCCAACGAAACCTGAAACCGGGTCTCTTGTGTTCCAGTCACGCGCAATTTGCGCAGCGTATTCAAAATTTAAAACAGGGTAGAAGATCGGTTGAATTTCTAAACGTGGAGGAAAGGCGCGGAAACCACTTTGAGCAATTAGCTCCAACTCTTTTAATCCAACAGGGCGATAAAGAATCATGAGTTACATTGTGCCGCATTTTAAATTTTCTGGCACACAGGGCAGAAGTGGTAGCTGCGGGCGCTTTTACCCTTGCCTAATGTGCCACGTTCGATGGGGGTTTGGCAGGTTTTGCATTCTTCGCCGGTGCGGCCATAAACGTCGGGGATGAACTCGCCGAATGCGCCAAAGGTGTCTTGATAGCCACCATCCTTGAGCGTTGCGCCGCGCGCTTGAATAGCGAGTTCGAGAACCGGGCGCATATGCGACACAATGATTTTTAGTTTCTCTGGCGAAACGGCATTAGCTGGCGTTGCCGGATGCACACCGGCCAAAAAGCACACTTCATCTGCGTAGATGTTGCCCAACCCGGCCACAATTTTCTGGTCAAGCAAAGCCGCTTTAATTTTGATGCTGCGCCGCGCCAAAGCTTGAACTATCGCGGCTTCATCGAAATCCTCATCCAACGGTTCGGGGCCGTAACCGTTAAGGAAGTCGAGATTTTCCGCAATGGCTAAAGCGCCAAAAGTGCGGGGGTCGGTAAAAACGAGTTGCTGCCCGTTATCGAGGCGCAAGACGGCGTGAATATGCTTGTGCAGCGAAGCAGAATCGAAATCTTGCGTGGAGTTTTCGACGTGCAAGCGGCCTGTCATACCAAGGTGGATTAAAAGGTTGGCACCGCTTTCGAGTGGAAAATAGAGTTGCTTGGCGCGGCGGCGCGCTTCGAGAATGGTCTGGCCCTGTGTGGCCGCCACAAATGCTTCGATGCTGGGTTGAGTGATGCGCGGCAGGCGCGCCCAACTTTGCACAATGCGCCGCCCGGCCAATTGCGGCTGCAATTGCGAGCGCACGGTTTCGACTTCGGGAAGTTCAGGCATGAAGAAAAGTTTAACGGGCGCGTTGTTCAGGCGCGCAAAAGTTGGGGCGGATGTGCTAAAATTGAGCCAATTGAGCCATAATAGTAACCGCTGAATTGGCCGTGGTCAGTCGCAAATTTTCAGGCAGTTGTCAGGAAAGCTTATGAAATGTGTCTCACGTCCGCTGTTTGCCGTCGTGTGTTTTATGCTGTGC
>DASWNL010000351.1:0-6038 GCA_036399215.1 Abditibacteriaceae bacterium | reverse complement strand
ACGCTCAGATTCTTGCTTGTTTCTCCAGCATTAAAGGTCAAGGTGCCATTAGCGGCGGTATAATCGCTACCGACTGTTGCCGGGTTAGTAGTGCCATTGGAGGCGGCATAAGTCACTGTAACTGTTTGGCTGCTGGCCCCACTTAGCGTGACGGCAAAAACCGCATTCACCGAACCTGTATCGCCTTCTGTTACCGATGCATCGCCAACGCTAACCGAGGGTGCAATATCATCATCGCTAATGGTGCCTACAGCCTGTGCGTCCGTAATCGTCGCGCCATTGGCATTTGCCAGAGTAACCACGAAGGTTTCAGTTGCCTCATTTAAAGCATCACCTATCAGGCTAATGGTCACACTCCGGCTTGTCTGGCCCGGCTCAAAAGTAATGGTGCCGCTTTTGGCCGCATAGTCACTGCCTGCCTGGGCGCTATCGTTGGTTGTGGTGTAATCAACCGTCACGCTTTGGTTAGATGCAGGGGAAAGAGATAGCTCAAATGTGACGGTGCCTGGCTCAGCCGCGCTGCCTTCGATAGCTGATGTCGCATCAGCGATGCTTAAGACCGACTCATTATCAGCGATTGTCAACAGAGCCGTGTTTTGCGTGCCCAAAACCGCACTGCCGCTGGGAGTAATCAAAGTGAGATTAACCGTTTCATCCGCCTCAAGCGAAGTGTCATCGGTAACAGGAACAGTAAATGTCTTATCAGTTGTGTCACCGCTATTCCAACTTAATGTGCTGGTAGCCGCTGTGTAATCGCTGCCCGCCGTTGCCGTGCCGTTGCTCGTTGCGTAACTTACCGACACCGCGCCTTCGGAATTTGCTGTGCGTGTCACGGTGATGGTAGCGCTTACACCACTTTCGCTTACATTGTAAGTAGCCGAACTGAATTGCAGACTGGCCGGCGTGAGGCTCATTTGCATGGCCTGACCAAATTCACTGGTGTCGCCGGTTGTTGTATCGGTAGCTGTAGCTGTAAAGAAAGAACCGCCGGGCACATTGCTAAAAGTCAAGCTACCGTTGGCATTACCGCTGCCATCCGTGGTGACATCCTGACTGCCGACATAAACCGCACCTTCACCATAACCGGATGAATCGGCGGCTGTGTTGCGGAAAACATCAATTGTATAAACACGATTGGCTATGCTGTTCAATGTGAAGTTAACGGTGCCGCTGGAACTGCCACTGGCGCCGGTAATCACCGGGAAATTCTGCCAGTTGTTGGCACCGGTATCGGCATCGCCGGCATCATTGGCATTGACGCCATAGCCAGTGTTCGGATCAACCAGGTTAATGCCTAACCCATTGTTTCCGTAAATTGCATTGGCACGAATAGGGTTACCTACGCAGCCGGTTACTACAGAAATGCCATCGCCCCCATTCGAGGCGATAAGGTTGCCGTTGCCAACGCCACCGATGGTGTTGTTGGTAACATTGTTCGTGCCACCTCCATAAATCATGATGCCGTGGTGATTCGGAATCGCATTGGCGCCGTTGACATCCACGCCAATGTAATTGGATTGCACGATGTTGCCCGACGTGGCCGTTGTGCCGCCGCCATTCAAATAGACGCCGGCGTAGTTGTTACCTGAAATCACGTTGCGGGCCGCCGCTGAGCCGCCAATCGTATTGTTTTGCGCACCTGCCCGGAGGAATACACCGTTATTATTGGCAACGGCGCCGGTGCCCGCCGCATTGGTGCCGATGAAGTTGCCCTGCACCACATTGTTGCTGGTATTGGCCTGTTGAAACTCGATACCCTGGCTGCGGTTGCCCGAAATCACATTACCCTGCCCGGCGCCTGTGCCGCCAAAGGTATTATGATGGGCGCCTGCATACAGCACAATGCCCCACGAAGTATTAGGCAGCGCTGCCGTGCCGCTGGCATTGGTGCCGATATAACAGCCTTGAACGGTGTTATTGTTAGCCGATGACCCCGCCATTTGCATACCTGAAGCCGAAAAGCCGCTGATAACCAGATTTTTGATGGCGCAGTTGCTGTTGTAAACAACAAGACCAGAAATGCCGGCGCCGGAAACGCCGGTGCCGGCTGACGTGCCATCAATCATTACTTCTGGCCCGGAAGTGTTGGTATTACCGGTGAAAGCAGTTTGCGTGGCGCCATCCATAATGATGCCAGTGCTATTAAGGGAAGGCAAAGCCGAAAGCGGCTTGATGCTAAAAACGCCGTTTTGATAACCCGAACTACTGGTTGGAATGTTGAAAACAATGTTCGTGCCGGTATTCGCGTTGGCAAAATCAATGGCTGCGCGCAAACTGCCAGCGCCGCTATCGTTGGTATTAGTGACGATGTAAGTTGCCACTACTGTAATGCTGGCCGTCGCCGAAGCGGTGCCGCCTTTGCGGTCGCTAACGGTGCAACGGACAGTATAATTGCCTCCCGTTGTCCAGCTTTTGGTGGGATTGGCTGTTGAAGCGAAAGTCGTATCACCAAAATCCCAGCAGTAGGAGAGCGTATCGCCATCAGCGTCACTGGCCGTTGCCGTGAAATTAATCGCCGTGCCGGAGTTGACGGTGCTACTGGTCGGGTTAATGCTTAATGTAGGGGCCTGATTGCCGGAAAAGTTGCCGATATTGACAACGACATCCAAAGATTCAGGCGAAGTGCCGCCTTTGCCAATTGGTGTAATGTGGATGCCGGCGTTTGTGTCACTAAGGGTGCGGCCAATCAATAGGGCCGCATCATTAGCGCTGGTTGTCTCCGGGGTTGTATCAAGCAAATCGCTTTCGAGACTGTTGTTATATTCCCAGTGCAAAACCGCACCGTTCATCACCCAGTTATTAGTAGTAAGCGCCTGGCGAAACTCAACCCAATAATTTGTTGAGCCGTCTTTGGCAATTTTGAGAGCGCGCACGCCGGTAGAGGCGATTGAATCATGCTGCTGAATACGGTAAGTGCCACTGCTACTGACAGTTTGCACGCCCGCAGGAGCAATCCAATCCAGATGGTTCTTAAAGAAAGCATTAAAGTGTGAGCCAGTCGTGCCTCCACTGCCCATCACGTCGTAAAGATCACCATATTCGTCACTGCTGCCGTCTCCGATAACGCTGCCATCAGTTGTATCCCACAAGTTGGCATGGCCAAGACCATAGTTGTGTCCAACTTCGTGTCCGGTTACATGCAAATCAAAGTAATCATTCAGCCAGGTGCCTTTGCCGCCAACATAACCCAACCCGGCCCACTTGAAAGCGCTGATATAATCGAAAGCTACAACGTCAAGGTCATAATTTGCCGAATTATAACCTGCCGATAAAGCAGCAACGCGGGCATCGTCTAACAACTGCACATGATTATCAGCCCCATAAAAAGCGGTTGTTTGCGGCATGCGCAGAACTGTTGGCACTACGGTTACCGATAGTGAAGTTTTATTGTAAGAGTTTTGAATGTAAAAGTTGTTGACATCGTTGTTAATTAACGATTGAGCAGCAGCCACGGTCAACGGCTCACCCGGCATATCAGAAAAATCAACGCGCATGAAAAGCAGCGTTTTGGCACCTTCGGTCCATGCCGAAGCGCGTGCCGGCAAAGACGATGCGACTACTACAAAAGCCGCTATTGCCGTAACCATCCACCAACGCACTGCCCTCTTCTCTCTTCCTAAACGGGGTGCTTTCACAATCTTTTTCCTTTTCAAAACAAATATCTTTATAAAAAGCAGATAATTACCTCTGCTAAAAAGCGTTTTAAGGTCGTATAAAAGTGCGTCAGGCAGGATACAAAGATATGTGGCAAGGACAACTTGCCACATATCTTTATTTAGTGCGCAACGGACTAACACCTGCTTAGGATGATAGCATGAAAAAAGTTATAGCTATTGACAATTAAATTACTTCAATGCCAATTCAAGCGCGAGCGATAGTAAAAGATGTCAATCTCGTCGTGTTTTATAACTTTTACCAGCCCCCACCCAATCCTGCCCAAAGGGCACCCGCCCAAAGGGGAGGAGTTACGCTCTTCTAAGCCAACTTTGGAAATAAAGAACAATGACTCCTCCCCTGCGGGCGGGTGCCCTTTGGGCAGGATTGGGTGGAGGTTAAAATTAAACCGCGTGCGTGCCGATAATCTGGTTGATTTCGCTTTGAGTTTTGACCAGATTGTAAAACACACCCTGCTTTTCCATCAGTTCTTCGTGCGTGCCGGTTTCGACGATCTCGCCTTTTTCCAGCACGATTAAGCGCGTCGCATTGCGCAAAGTCGCTAAGCGATGGGCGATAGCGAAAACCGTCCGGCCTTGAATGAGGCGGCCAATGGCTTCCTGCATCTGCTTTTCGGTTTCCACATCTACAGAACTGGTCGCTTCATCTAAAATCAAGATTTTCGGGTCGTGTAAAATCGCACGCGCAATCGAAACGCGCTGACGCTCGCCGCCCGATAATTTCGCGCCTCGTTCACCGACAACAGTATCATAGCCGTCGGGTTTAGCCAGAATGAAATTGTGCGCATTGCCGGCTTTGGCGGCTTCAACGATCTCTTCAAAACCGGCGTCCGGCCTGCCGTAAGCGATGTTTTCGGCAATAGTGCCGTTGAATAGAAACGGCTCTTGCAGCACAAGACCAATCTGGCGCCGCATGGCTTGCAAAGTGATGTCACGGTAATCTTCGCCATCAATTAATATGCGTCCCGCATCCGGCTCGTGAAAGCGACAAAGCAAGCCGATGGTCGTGGATTTACCCGCGCCGCTTTTGCCGACAAGGCCAATCATCTCGCCGGGCTTGGCTGAGAAGTTCAAGCCCTTTAAAACCGGATTCGATTTATCATAGCCAAAGCGCACGTTTTCAAAGGTCACTTCGCCTTCTACGTTTTTAGCTTCACCTTTTCCATACTGTTCTGGCTCGGTATCAATCACTTCAAAGATGCGCTCGGCACCGGCCATCGCGCGCGAAAACCAGTTATTGATGGCCGCAAACCACTGCATCGGGCCGTAAAGCAAGCCCAGATAAGCGTGAACTTTCCAGAATTCGCCCAGTGTCATCTGTTCCGAATAAACGAAGTAGCCGCCAACTGTCCAGTTGATAAGCGCGCCCAGACTGGTGAAAAACGACATGACACCAAAAACCGTGTGCCAAAGCGTGTCAACGCGCACTCCGGCATCACGCAACTCGCGGTTGCGCGTGTTGAATTTGTCGTTTTCGTAATCTTCCTGCGCGAAAGCCTTAACCACTTTGATGCCGGTTAAGGCTTCGTTCAAATTGATATGAAAGCGCGCCCACTTTTGCCCGAAGCGATGCGAGAGTTGCGAAATGCGCTTCCACGAAAAGCCGCTAATCATAACGACAATTGGAATCGGCGTTAGAATGCACAACGCCAGTTGCCAGTTAGTCAGGAAGATAAAGGTGGCAATGCCAATCAGCAAAAGCGTGTTGGTCACCATGAACGGCACGCCTTCGACTAAGAAGTGCCAGACGCGGTCGGTGTCTTGCGTCACGCGGCTGGTGATGGCGCCAACCTGCTTCTTCTCGAAGTAGCTCATTTGCAGCCACTCGATGGCGCGAAACACTTCGGCGCGAATATCTGCCGCAATATGCGCCGCTAAAAAGGCGGTTAATCGGCCTGATAACACCTGCAACACGATATTGCAGCCCAAAGCCCCCAGCCACGCCGCCATCAGCATCCATAAAAGCGAAATATTCTGATGTGGCGTTAGCACTCTGTCAATGAGAGTGCCCTGAATGTAAGGCGGCGCCAGATTGATGGCGGTTGAACCCATCGAAAGCAGCGCCAGCAGAATCGCTTGTTTCTTGTATGGCCCCAAAAAATGGCCGATGCGCAGCAGGGTTTTGCCGCGTTGCACGCAGGCCGGGCAGATGCCGTCTTTTTCCGGCAATAAGCGATTGCACTTTTCACAACGAGTGCGCTCGTCTTTAAGACTAATGTTGAATTCTTCGCCTTTGGCCAGTTGTTCGATGCCACGCGCCGCTTCGGAAAACTTTTCGGCAACGTGCAGTGAATAGGAGATAACCGGCACGGTTTCGCCGTCTTTAGTGGTGATTTCGAGCCGTCCGCCGCCAATTAAAGGCTC
>DASWNL010000350.1:0-3931 GCA_036399215.1 Abditibacteriaceae bacterium | reverse complement strand
AATTCGGGCAGATTCCCGGTGCGCGCGTGCAGGTGACGCAGTTCGACCTGGTGTCACAAACCATGTCGGGCGGCAACCAGAATTTGCAAGTTAATATTTTCGGCGATGACCTCAAAACTCTGGCAGCGTTAGGCAAGGATTTATCCGCCAAAATGCGCGATGTAACCGGTCTTGAAAACGTGGATGTCAACTGGCAGGAAGCCACACCGGAATTGCAATGGAAAGTTGACCGGCAAAAAGCCTTGCAACTGGGCGTGACTTTTGAAGACATCGCCGATACCATCAATACGGCCACGCGCGGCACCATTTCCAGTTACTATCAGGAACGGGGCTTTCAGTATCCGATTATCGTGCAACTGCCGGAAACACGCCGCAAAACCGTGCCGGAACTGTTGAATTTGAAGATCAAGCCAAGCCTTGCCGGCCCGGCTGGAGTAGAGCGACCCGATGTGATGCTCAGCCAGGTGGCACAGCCGATTTTTGGCGTTGGCCCCAGCGAAATCACGCGTCTTAACCGCTTGCGTTATATCGCCGTTTCCGGCAAGCCCGAAGGCCGCTCCTCCAGTGAAATTCAAACTGAAGTCGACAAAATCATGCAAGGCATCGAAATGCCGACGGGCTACTCGTGGGACTGGGGTTCAACACAACGCCGCCGCGCCGAAGAGTTCGCCGGATTGAACATGGCTGTTGTTTTGGCTATCGCCTTGATTTATATGCTCTTAGCCTCACAGTTTGAATCGTTCATTCACCCGCTGACGGTTCTCACTTCGGTGCCGCTTTGCGCTATTGGCGTGATCTTAGCCTTGTTTTTGACGGGTTACGCCTTTGGACTAACTGCTTTTATCGGCGTGCTGATGTTAGTTGGCATCGTGGTGAAAAACGGTATTTTGTTGGTAGATTACACCAATCAACTGCGAGAACGTGGCATGGAACGCGATGAAGCCGTTCTCACCGCTGGCCCGACGCGTTTGCGCCCAATTTTAATGACATCCGCGACGGCGATTGGCGGCCTGTTCCTCATTGCCTGCGGCGTGGGCGAAGGCTCCGAAACCCAGGCGCCCATGGCTACAACTGTTATTGGCGGCTTGCTTACTTCAACGCTGCTGACGCTCTTCATTGTGCCGACGGTTTATACCTTGTTCGACGACATGGGCCAATGGCTGCAACGCCGGAAAGTTACTGCATCAGAGCCGCAAATCGTGGTGCCAACCGGAAAAATCGCGGGCGCTTTAAATGCGTTTGAAGAAACAACAGCAGATGGCTTGAGCAACGGAAAATCCGAACAAACAGGCCTGTCGCCCTCTTCCAAACGCAGCACAATTTAATTTGCACGGCTTTGTTTGGAAAAGCGGAATAGCCCTGTTACCTCACGAATTCAATGGTTCCTAAAACAAATTTCAATTTCATGTCTCATCGTTTGATTTTATTGAGCATTCTCTTAGCGACGCCGCTCCCCGCACAGGAAACTGCACCCGTCGCACCTGTTCCTGGCACACCTGTTGGCCCCTTGCCCGAAGCGCCGCCGCCTGGTGATTTAAGCCAACCAACACCACCGATTGTGCCACCGACACCGCCGGTTGTTGTGCCACCACCGGTCGTGTTACCGGCACCACCCACCGGTGAAGAAGTCAGCACCGAGGCACTGCCTAATGAACCCTTAAGTGCCGATGAAGCGGCACGTATCGCCTTGCGTTTGCAACCGGATATAGCGATTGCTAATGCTGATCTATTGGCCGCCCAAGGACGAAGGGCACAGGCGCGTTCGGGATTGCGTCCTTCTTTTGGTGTCACTGCCGGTTACACGCAACAACGATCACTCAGCAATACTGGTGGTGGCGGAGGCGGTGGGGGCGCGGGCACACCGGATACGTTTTCAGCCAGTTCATCTAATGGCTTGCGCGTAACGGCAAGCGTGCGGCAACTGCTTTTCGATTTCAATCGCACCCGCGATGCGGTGCGCGCTGCGACTTTGCGTGAACAAGCGGCGAATACCAACATCTCGCGCGTGCAATCGGATTTGGTTCTGACCATCAAACAGGCGTTTTATGCTTTTGTGGAAAACGGGCGGCTGGTTGAGGTAAACGAAGCCAACCTGCAAAACCGTCAGGCGCAGTTGGCTTTAGCACAGGCACGCTTGCAATCAGGATTAGGCGCACCTGCCGACGTGGTGCGCGCCCAGACTGCTGTCGCGCAGGCCGTTTTCGAGTTGGAATCAGCCCGCAACTTGTCCTCAACTTCGCGCGTAAACTTAGCATTGCTGATGGGTGTTGACCCGCGCACGCCCATCGTGGCTGAAAACTCAACTGAGCCTGTTATTACCGCGAATGATGTCAATGAATTAGTCAACATGGCTTTAACACAACGCCCCGAAACATTGCAGGCGCAGACCATTTTACAGGCAGCACAAACTGATGTAAATGTGGCCCGCAAAACCAATCGGCCCAGTTTAGGAATTGGTGCCAGTGCCGGCAGCCGCACAGCGGCCTTCGGATTGGGCAATGGCTCGGTGCGCGCCACGCTGGATTTACAATGGACGCCTTTTGATGGCGGTTTGACCAGAGGCTTGGTGCGCGAAGCGCAGGCAGGGGTTTTGACGGCACAAGCCGAACTAACCCGCGTGCGGCAAACAATTGTCTCCGATGTTTCGCAAGCCTACTTAAATTTACGCACTGCCGAACAGCGCGTTGTCGCTGCTGAAGCGGGTGTTGCCAATGCCGAAGAAAGCGTTCGCATCGCTGAAGGGCGCTATCGCGCCGGAGTAGCCGCCTTTATTGAAGTGACCGACGCGCAAACCGCGCTCATTACGGCGCGCACCAATCGCGTTAATGCATTGTCACAAGTAGACCAGGCTCGTGCCGCCCTGCGTCGCGCTTTAGGCGAAGCGCTGCCACCCGCTGCTGCTCCGTAAAAACTAATTCGCAAGCATAATGGCGCAACCATGACCACGCAGGGGACGTTAACTTTTCTCACATGTCCCTCACACTTCCTGAAATTTTTGATGACGAAGCCATAGACGAATTGCTATCGCGTCCGACACCAGGCGTAATTAAAACGCTGCAACGGGTAGATGGCGATGTCATGGTCTTAGGCGCTGGTGGCAAAATGGGGCCGACATTGGCCCTGATGCTACGCCGTGCGATGGATGAAATAGATGCAGCGCGGCGCGTTATCGCCGTGGCACGTTTTTCCGATGAGAAGATCGAAGCGCGCCTACAAGATTCCGGCATCGAAACCTTGCGTTGCGATTTGTTAGACCGAAATGCTGTCCAGCAATTGCCTCTTGCGCCTAATGTCATTTTCATGGCCGGTCAAAAGTTCGGCACCAGCAGCGGGCCGGAATTAACCTGGGCCATGAATACGCTGGTGCCCGCTTTTGTGGCCGAACACTTTGCCAGGTCTCGCATCGTCGCTTTTTCAACAGGCTGCGTTTATCCGTTTACTTCGGTTTTACAGGGTGGCTCGCGCGAAGAGGATGCTTTAGGGCCATCCGGCGATTATGCCAATTCGTGTGTGGGGCGCGAACGTATTTTTTCTTACTTCGCGGCTAAAAATCAAACGCCTTTAGCAATTGTGCGCTTGAATTACGCCATTGACCTGCGTTATGGGGTGCTTTTAGATGTGGCGCAAAAAGTGTGGGCTGGTGAAACCATTGATGTGACAATGGGGCACGTCAATGTCATCTGGCAGGGCGATGCCAATGCCCAGGCAATTCAATGCCTGGAGCACGCCGCCTCGCCACCTTTTGTCATTAACATCACCGGGCCGGAAACGATTTCAATTCGCACCCTCGCGCATCGCTTTGGTGAATTATTGGGTCGCGAAGCAAAAATTAATGGGTTGGAAAATTCAACAGCGTGGTTGAACAATGCAGCCAAGGCCCATCAGCTTTTTGGCTATCCAACCGTATTACTTGAACAAATGCTGCAATGGA
>DASWNL010000349.1:0-3123 GCA_036399215.1 Abditibacteriaceae bacterium | reverse complement strand
GTGCTGCGGGCTGAGTGGCTGCGCGAAATTCATGCGGCGCAAACAAATGTTCGGGTTCTTATCACACCCGACGATTTGCCGGATGACGATTCGCCGGCCTGGGCCAGGCGCACATTGGAGATTTTAGGCCGCGCGCCGGATATGGTATTCACTTCGGAAGATTACGGTGAGCCGTTTTCGCGTGCTTTAGGCTGCCGTCACCTTTGCGTTGATCAGGCGCGCCGCGCTGTGCCAATTTCGGGCACCGCTATTCGACAAAATCCATGGCGGCATTGGGAGTTTTTAGAAGCGCCGGTTCGTGCTTATTATGCGCGGCGCGTTTGCCTCGTTGGCGCTGAAAGCACCGGCACCACAACTCTGGCCGAAGGCTTGGCCGAGCATTTTCAAACCGTCTGGGTGCCCGAATATGGCCGTGAATACTGTGAAACTCATCAAAAAGTTGGTGACCATGCCTCGGAGTGGCAAAGCGAAGAGTTTGAAATGATCGCGCACGAGCAGAACCGGCGCGAAGACGAAATGGCGCGAGAGTGCAATCGTGTGCTGATTTGCGACACTAATGCCTGGACAACGCGTTTGTGGCATCGCCGTTATTTAAATTATGATTCGCCTGCTGTTGAAAAGTTGGCCGCGCGGCCTTACGATTTGTATTTGCTAACCGGCGATGAAATTCCCTTTGTGCAAGACGGCCTGCGTGACGGTGAAAACATTCGCCACACTATGCACAAATGGTTTGAGGCCGAATTGCAGGCGCAGAAGGTGCCCTGGGCGCTTTTGCGTGGCGCGCCTGAACAACGTTTGGCACAAGCGGCAACGCTAATCGAACAACTACTTGGATAAACAAGAAAGACACTCATGCCCACTGACATTTCCACTGGTATTTCTAACACCATTTCGCTTTACAACACGCTCAGCCGCAAAAAAGAAGCTGTAACGCCGCGCGAAGCAGGAAAAATTTCGCTTTATGTCTGCGGCGTGACGCCTTATGATGCGCTGCATATCGGCCATGCGCGGGCCTTTCTTACTTATGATGTGTTGCGCCGCGTTCTCGAATGGCAAGGCCAACAAGTTATCCATGTGCAAAACGTGACGGACGTAGATGATAAAATCATCGCCCGCGCCAATCAATTGGGCGTGGACGCCTTAGAATTAGCTTCACGCTTTGCCGAAGAAGGCGCGCAAGAGTTGGATCAACTCGGTTGCTTGCGCGCGCATCATTATCCGCGCGTCACGGGCAACATCGAAAACATCGTCGCCATGATTGAAGTTCTCATCGAAAAAGGCTTCGCTTATGCCAAAGGCGGCGATGTGTATTTCGATGTTTCAAAAGATGAAGATTACGGCAAACTCAGCGGCCAGAAAGTCGAAGATTTGCAAGCCGGCGCGCGCATTTCGCCTGGTGATTTGAAAGACGACCCTTTGGATTTCGCTTTATGGAAAGCGGCTAAATCGGGCGAACCGGCGTGGCGCTCGCCTTGGGGCGATGGTCGCCCCGGTTGGCATATCGAGTGCTCAGCCATGGCCTTGGATATTTTGGGCGAAGGCTTTGATATTCATGGCGGCGCGCGTGAACTGGCCTTTCCGCATCACGAAAACGAAGTGGCGCAAAGCGAAAGCTACTTGGATGGCCGCTGCTTCGCGCAAACCTGGTGGCACTGCGGCGAACTACGCGTCAATGGCGTCAAGATGAGCAAGTCGCTGGGCAACTTCGTGACGCTGCAAGAAGGCTTTGCCAAAGCCTCGCCGCAAGTCTGGCGTTTGTTATTCTTGATGACGCATCCGCAATCGCCACTTGATTATTCCGAAGACAAACTGCAACAATCCAAAACCAGTTGGGCGCGCTTGACCAATGCTTTGGCCGAAGTGCCTGAAACCAGCAGCGACAGCGATGTCGCAAGGGCTTTTGAGCAACGCTTTGCCGAAACCCTGATGGATAACCTCAACACGCCCGAAGCCTTAGCGGCGGTTTTCGATGCGGTCAGCGAATACAATCGCGGCGGCGATGCCGTTTTAGCAGGCGCGGCGCGGCGCGCTTTGGAAGTGCTTGGTTTCACTTTTGAAACCAAAAAAGTCGGCGACGAACTAACCCCTCGCCTGATTGAACTTTTAATTCAAGTGCGCCACGACGCCCGCGAGCGCCGCGACTTCAAAGCCGGCGACCAAATTCGCGACGAACTCAAAACCCTCGGCATTATTCTTGAAGATAGTCCCGGTGGCACCAAGTGGAAATTGGAAAGTTGATTTAATCTCGTTGGACACAAAGGGCACAAAGAATCATTCTTTGTGCCCTTTCTTTGTGTTTTGAAACTCTAAAGAGTCGCTGCTACCAAATCGAACTCGCGCTGAAATACCCAGGCATCATCATGCTGCGAAGTAGCGCCATTAAGATAGCGATGATGAAGTTCATCCGTCAGGTCAGAAAAGCCCGATGGGCGGAAAGCCTTTAAATTCATCAAATCATCGTAGGCCGCCTGTGCCTTTTGCCACTCGTTTAGCTCGCCATGAGCATGAACTAACAGGACATTGGTGGTGAAACGTGTTTCCGGCGTTGTTTCAACCTCCAAAGTCTCTATGGCTTTGGCAAACTGCCGTTGCCGCAAGCGCGCCATCGCCAGCGCTGAACGGAAGTAAGATTGCTGTTTGACAAACGGGCATTCAGTAACTCCGCGCTGAAACAAAATAATTGCTTCGTCACCACGCCCAGCAGCTAACAAGAGCATGCCACGAACGTGATAGTTAATCCAATCTTGTTGAGGCTCAATGTATGGCAAATTGTCCAACGCTTCTTGCACGCGTCCCATCACCAGCAAAACAAGTGAGCGCCCTGTTTGAGCTACTACATTCTGCGGGAACTGAGTGATGATTTGCTCATAAGCAGACAAAGCTTCATCCAAACGACCTAATGCCTTCAAGACTTCGGCTCGACCATTTCGTGCTACTACATTCTGCGGGAATTGAGTGATGGTTTGCTCATAAGCAGACAAAGCTTCATCCAAGCGTCCTAATGCCTTCAAGACTTCGGCTCGACCATTGCGCGCTACTTCATTCTGCGGGAACTGAGTGATGATTTGCTCATAAGCAGACAAAGCTTCATCCAAACGACCTAATGCCTTCAAGACTTCGGCT
>DASWNL010000348.1:0-4096 GCA_036399215.1 Abditibacteriaceae bacterium | reverse complement strand
ATTGTCGGCGATCTGGCGCATGGTCATATTCCCAACATCCCTGGCGAATTGGGCGTCAGAGCTGAATGGGAGCACAACAGAAAAGGTCTGATAACCTTTGTCGTCGGTGCCGCTCTCACCTCCGCTGCCATTGTCTGTCTGCGCAACAAAAAAGAGGAGTCATAGCCGGCATATTCTTTAGTGTGCGCCGGAAAATAAAAAGCCTCATCCAAGTTTGGATGAGGCTTTTTGCATTTATCAAATTATTTACGCAACATCCACCCAACGCCGTTCATTGGCCGAAGCGATAACAGCATCACAAACGCGCTGCGTTTCAAGCGCATCGCGGAAAGTGGGCGGGCAGGGTTGGTTATTCGATAAAGCCGTGAGAAAATCGGCGACTTGATGCACGAAAGTGTGTTCATAGCCGATTTGCAAACCGGGCACCCACCATTGCCCCATGTAAGGATGGTCGCCATCGGTGACATGCACTTCGTGCCAGCCACGAATGATGGATTCGTCGCTGTAATCGAAGTATTCAAGGCGATGCAAGTCATGCAAATCCCAGCGGATCGAGGCTTTTTCACCGTTGATTTCAAGGGTATAAAGCGCCTTATGACCGCGCGCGTAGCGAGTGGCCTCAAATAAACCAAGCGAGCCGTTGGCAAAGTGGCAATGGAAAATGCTGGCATCGTCTATGGTCACTTTTTCCATCTGGCCGGTCAAGTTGTGCATGCGCTCTTTGACGAAGATTTCGGTCATGGCACTGACATCCTGGATGCCGCCATTCAGCCAAATCGCCGTATCGATGCAATGCGCTAATAAATCGCCGGTTACACCGGAACCAGCAGCCTGTGCATCAAGACGCCACAGGGCAGCGCCGCCTTGCGGCAGGTCAGCATTAATCGTCCAATCTTGCAAAAAGTTGGCGCGATAATGAAAGATGCGCCCTAAGCGCCCTTCTTCAATTAGTTGTTTGGCTAAAGTCACAGCCGGAACGCGGCGGTAGTTATACCAGACCGTGTTGGCCACACCAGCTTGCTCAATAACTTCCACCATGCGCTGGCCTTCTTCGCCGTTCAGGGCAAGGGGTTTTTCGCAAAGAATGGCTTTACCATTTTGCGCTGCGGCGATAGCGATTTCGGCGTGCGAGTTGTTCGGCGTGCAAATATCTATGGCGTCAATGTCATCGCGCTCCACCAGTTTGCGCCAATCGGTTTCTACCGATTCATAGCCCCACTGGTCGGCAAAGGCTTGCGCGTTTTCGGCGTTGCGCCCACAGACGGCTTTGAGAACCGGCGTGTATTCCAGGTCGAAAAAGTTGTTGACGCGGCGATAGGCGTTGGAGTGCGTGCGGCCCATGAAACCGTAACCAACAAGGCCGATGTTATAAGGTTTTTTGCTCATGCGAGAGGCTCCTGAAAGGTTTGTTTAAATGACCCCCACCCAATCCTGCCCAGAGGGCACCCGCCCAGCGGGGGAGGAGTTACGCTTTTAAGTGCCACTTGTGGTCTTCCAGGGCGTAATTCCCCTCCCTCCGGGAGGGGTTAGGGGAGGGTCATCTTTCTACTGCTGCCAGCCGTGCGCGTTGCGCACATCAACCATTACTTTGAGAATATCGTTCCACGTCTGCTGATCCAGCAGCATATCATTGGGGAACATGCAGCCGTCCCAGCAGATATGCTCAATGCCGCGTTGCGGTGCATCTTTCAGCCAGTAGCCGGCGCAGCGCACGATGTCCAACTTGCCGTTCGGGTCGGTGGCCGGGCAGTGCCGTCCGGTTTTGTCGTGCGAACCGGCGCCATGCACGGAGCCATCATTTTGCGCGACGTGAAAATCAATTGTCCAGGGCCGCAGTTTGTCGGTCATCTTCTCATAAGCGGCGTAAAACTCTTCGTCGCTATGCCCTTTGTCGAGCAAGGCGTAATCAGGCGCGTTGTAGCCCAAAAGATAAAGATAGGTGTGCGCCATGTCGGCCTGGAAGCCCACAGTTTGGGGCCGGCCCACTTCTTCCAGCAAATCAAGAACATCTTTCCACGAGTGCATTCCGGCCCAGCAGATTTCGCCTTCCAAAGCGAGGCGCTCGCCGTGTTCTTCAGCGATTTGCGCGGCCTGGCGAATGGTTTCGGCAATGCGCGAAGTGTTAGCCTGCGGGTCTTGATTCCAGCCTGCAATGTTGCCTTCAGCGGAATCTATGCGAATCACGCCATAACGCCGCACACCGGCCTCATTAAACACCTTTGCCACACGGCAAGCTAAGCGAATCGCTTCCAAAAAGCGTTGCTGCGCGGCATCATCGCCCATTGCGGAATCGCCAACGGTGCCCGGCCAGACTGGAGCGACCAGTGAACCAATCGAAAAGCCGCGCTCGCCGATTTTCTGGGCGACAGCTTTGATCTGGTCATCGTTTGAAGCCGGGTCAAAGTGCGGGTGAAAGAGGAAAAAATCCACGCCATCGAAACGGTCGTTGCCGACTTGCGCGCCGGCAGTCAAATCCAACATCTGATCCAGCGAAATCGGTGGTTCCATGTCGGGGCCATCGCCTTTGCCAACCAGGCCGGGCCATAACGCATTGTGAAGTTTGGGAAGAGAGTTGCTCATGGTGTTTGAATTATATAGAGATTTTTACTGAAGATGAAAGTAATGTGTCTGGATTCCCGCCTTCGCGGGAATGACGCTTCTCTTGTTGTCATTCCCGCGAAGGCGGGAATCCAGAAGAAACAGTTTTCTTCACACGCGAGAAGCGTTTTTATCCCTTATAGGCGCCAATGGCAGGCGCTTCAGGGTTCACTTCGGGGCCAAAGTAACGCAGCATTACAAGCGGCTCGGTCGAAGAGGTGTTCTGGTAACGAACACCGGCGCGGGCCGCTGTTTCCGTGATGAAAAATTCATCATTCGTCAGTTCGTGGAAGCCGATCATCTTCGGGCAATCGAGGGTGAGGTTGTTAGCTTTGCCCTGGCCTTGAACCACAATCACACCGCTGGCGCCGTTGTCTTTGATTGTTACTGATTGGCCAGGCAAAACCGTGAGTTCCTTGGCCGTAAAGAATTGATCTTGATCAATGCGGCCATAGACAATCCATTTGTCCACAAAGCCTTCAGCTTCGCTGCCGGTATGAACAATCGGCTCTAAATAGTTGTTAGCTTTGAAGTTCGGGTCAACATTGCGTGGCCAGTCGAGTTGATCCACGATGTAGTCCAAATCTTGATGCTTCTCCGGCGGCACATCTTTAACTAAGAGTGACCAGGGCACTTCGCGGCCTTCAACCAGGCTTTGATACATGCCGAAAACATCGCTGCCCCACTGCGGTTCATAAGTGCAAAGCGAGCCGGGCGCGTGCAACACGCAGGGCGGAATCAGCCAGCCGGTGCCGGGTTTCAAGCGAAAGGCTTGCGATAAATCAAGAATGCCATTGTCACCCTTGTTCCAGTTTTCCAGACAGCGGCGCACTTCCTCTTTAGTGGTGCCGGGATTGAGGCCCATGAAGGTATAAGGAAAGTTGTTGCCAACCGGGTTGTGCTGTGGCGGGAAATAATACGATTCGGGCTTGCCTTCTTGCCCGACCAGAGCCGCTTGTTCGGCGTTCTGGTGCATGTGATGGGGAATCGGCCCCATGTTATCGAAAAACTTGCTGTAAACCGGCCACTTGCCGTATTTCGACCAAATATCATCGCCGATAATTGTAGCACCGAGTTCGGCAACCGCTGAGCGCAACTGGCAACGGCGTTCGCCAAAAACCACATAGCTGAGGCCTTCATCAGGCACGCGGCCTTCGTTGGCGGCTTCGGTTGTGGAAGCGAACCAGCGTTCATCAATGCCGCCTCTGTTGAGGCCGTAAGCGTAAGTGTCACGCGGGTCGAGTTTGAGGCGGCGTCCGGGATGCAAAAACGAGCGCGGCACCCAGGCCGGCGCCAAGCGCAACAATCCATCGCTCTGTTCAAGAGCGGCTTCAATCAGAGGCCGCACCTTATCTTCGACAGTCGTCAACTGCGTTACGGAAGCAATGCTCATGAATCTATCCTTAAAGTGGGCTTTTCGCGTGGGAGTATAACGGGACGAGCGGTGTGCATCGAATCAGGCTTATTTTGGGCACATGAACTGCAATCCTTCAGGCAG
>DASWNL010000347.1:0-9165 GCA_036399215.1 Abditibacteriaceae bacterium | reverse complement strand
AATTCGGGTGTGGACAGTTCCCCATCAGTGCGGCCCAGAATTTCTGAGCGAGAGCGACCATAAGCCTGCTCGAAACCACGATTGACAAACACGTAACGGCCTTCGCAATCCTTGATGTAAACCGATACAGACGTGTTATCGAGAACCGCCTGTAACTGCTGCTCAGTGCGACGGAGAGTTTCCTGTGTTTCTCTGCGTTCTGTAATATCACGAGTCACTTTGGCAAAGCCACGCAGCTTTCCTTCTTCGTCTCGCATCGCTGTAATCACGGTGCTGGCCCAAAACCGTGACCCATCTTTGCGCACTCGCCATCCTTCCTCCTTGAAGCGGCCCTCCTTAGTGGCAACAGTCAATTCCATTTCCGGCTTACCGCTTTCCACATCTTCCAGGGGATAGAAACGCGAGAAGTGCTGTCCTACAATCTCGTCTGCCGTGTAACCATTAATGTATTGCGCGCCTTGATTCCAGGTTTCAACATACCCATTAACATCAAGCATGAAGATGGCGTAATCCTGCACGCTGTCCACCAAAAACGCGAAATTATAGTAGCTCTTT
This sequence comes from Abditibacteriaceae bacterium, assembly GCA_036399215.1. Lineage (GTDB taxonomy): Bacteria > Armatimonadota > Abditibacteriia > Abditibacteriales > Abditibacteriaceae > DASWNL01. The sequence goes on along the minus strand of DASWNL010000347.1, from coordinate 8,610 downwards.
TGCAACTGCTGCATGTGTTGCATCACCCGTCGGTGCGCACGATGCAGCGATTCATTGAGCGCGCTGATTAAAACACCACCCAGGAAAAAGATGAGAAGGGAAAAAAGAGGGGTAGAACTAACAGTAATACTGGTCTGTGCTGAGCCGGAAGGCATAAGCAAAAAGTGCCAGGCCACAGCCGCACTTAAAATTGTGGCTAACAAACCAGACCGCAACCCACCATAGAAGGCACTAACCGCGATGGCTGGAAAAAATAAGATGTATGGGGTTGAAATACCAAGACGCGGCGCAAGCCAGTGGCGCAACAGCAATGCCACCACGGGGACACAAATAGCGACAGCATAGCTGTGGCAGGAGCGCCAGAAAGAAAACAGAGATCGTTCTGCTTCATAATGGCTTGTTGGCATCTTCCCCATAAGCATCATTCCGTGCTGCTTCTGCGCCAAATATCAAGACATGATAATTATAGATTCAAAGTGACTATGAAAGACAAAAGAAGCGCTCATCACAGGATGTAAACAAAATAAGATTTAAGAGCGACACACAGGAGTGTCATTCCCGCGCAGGCGGGAATCCATGCCAAAGAGTGTTCACAGCGTCTTGTTGCTTGTGGCAAACAGCCAAAGGTATGGATTCCCGCCTGCGCGGGAATGACAAGACTTTTACTTTCCGCTCCTTGCCCTACTTTCTATACACCCTCTCAGAATAACAGCAGCGACTGAATCTTCTTCTACCATCTTATGGCACCGCCCTGCTAAAACAAAAGCGCCTCGCTCCAATTTGGAGCGAGGCGCTTTTGTTTTAGCTAATAGCTCAATGCTAACAGCTATTAATACATGCCGCCCATGCCGCCGCCACCACCGTGATGGTCGCCACCGCCAGCAGCCGCTTTTTCTTTGATTTCCGTGGCAACCACTTCGGTCGTCAGAATCAAAGAAGCAATCGAAGCCGCATTTTCCAGCGCGCTACGCGTCACCTTTACCGGGTCAACAACGCCAGCCTTTACCAGGTCAACATATTCTTCGGTTAGGGCGTTCAGGCCAAAGCCAGCTTCGCTTTCGCGCACTTTGTTAACCACAACGCTGCCTTCCATGCCCGCGTTGAACGCGATCTGGCGAAGCGGCTCTTCCAGAGCGCGACGCACGATGTTGATGCCGGTCTGTTCGTCGCTATCTTCGGCTTTCAGGTTGTCGAGCACTTTGGCTGCCTGCACGAGAGTGCTGCCGCCGCCAGGCACGATACCTTCTTCAACCGCTGCGCGGGTCGCTGAAAGCGCGTCTTCAAAGCGATGCTTCTTTTCTTTGAGTTCGGTTTCAGTGGCAGCGCCAACGCTCAGTTTGGCAACGCCGCCGGCCAACTTGGCCAGACGCTCTTCGAGCTTTTCGCGGTCGTAGTCGGAATCGGTATTTTCGATTTGACGACGAAGCTGCGAGACACGGCCCGAAACGGCTTCTTTGGTGCCGCCGCCCTTGATGATCGTAGTATCGTCCTTGGTCACGATGATCTTTTCGGCCTTGCCCAGCATGTCAACGTCGACGTTCTCCAACTTCACGCCGAGGTCTTCAGAGAGGAACTGGCCGCCGGTCAGGATGGCGATGTCTTCGAGCATGGCCTTGCGACGATCACCAAAGCCGGGGGCTTTGACGGCGCACACGTTGAGGATGCCGCGAATACGGTTGACAACCAGGGTTGCCAGAGCTTCGCCTTCGATGTCTTCGCTGATGATGAGTAATGGCTGTCCGCCACGCGCCACCTTTTCGAGAACCGGAACGAGGTCTTGCACGTTGCTGATTTTCTTCTCGTGGATGAGAATCGCCACGTTTTCCAAAACCGCTTCCATGCGCTCTGGGTCGGTCACGAAGTAGGGCGAAAGGTAGCCCTTGTCGAACTGCATACCTTCCACGATTTCTACCGTGGTGCCGGTGCCCTTCGACTCTTCGATGGTGATAACGCCGTCTTTGCCGACCTGATCCATCGCTTCAGCGATCAAGTCGCCGATTTCGCGGTCGTTGCCGGCAATAGCGCCAACCGAGGCGATGCCTTCTTTGTCTTCGACCGGCGTCGCCATGTTGCGGATTTCTTCCACAGTGGCGGAAACAGCCTTGTCAATGCCGCGCTTAACAGCAAGAGGATTGGCGCCAGCCGCGACAACGCGCAGACCTTCACGCACAATCGCCTGGGCCAGAACCGTCGCCGTGGTGGTGCCGTCGCCGGCCACATCGTTGGTCTTGGAAGCAACTTCCTTAACCAGTTTGGCGCCGACATCTTCAATCGGATCCGGCAATTCAATTTCTTTGGCCACAGTCACGCCGTCTTTGGTGATGACGGGTGAACCAAATTTCTTTTCAATAACAACGTTACGTCCACGAGGGCCCAGCGTCACTTTGACGGCATCGGCCACTTTATTTACACCGCGCTCCAGAGAGCGTCGTGCTTCTTCATTAAAACGAAGGTCTTTCGCCATGTTTTGTCAACTCCTTAATTGTCGTCGTCGCTGCTGTCGCTATCTTTTTTAACAGCCAGCAAACTGCTTTCATCCAAAATCAAATACTCAACGCCGTCCACTTTGATTTCCGTGCCACCATACTTCGAGTAAATGACGGTGTCGCCTTCTTTGACGTTGACCTTCACCTTTTCGCCATTGTCTGTCACGCGACCCGGCCCGACAGCGATGACTTTGCCTTCCTGCGGACGCTCTTTAGCACTGTCCGGCAGCACAATGCCACCTGCGGTTTTTTCGGTGCTGGTATTCGGTTGCACCAGAACTTTGTCGCCTAATGGTTTAATTTTCGCCATGTTCTGCTTTCCTCCCCTTATCTTATCACTTGTTGTTTTATGTTAGCACTCACAGCCATAGAGTGCTAACCCGAAGAGAAATTATAAGGGTGTGGAATGGCGAGGTCAACCTTGTCCCACAAAAATTTCTATAAATTTGGATTAAGGTTTTAATGGATTTTTGCTATAATCGGGGCAGACGGAAAAATTTGACAGGCGGTATTGTGGAACTGTAGTGGAAAGGAATTCCGATGACCGACCAGGAACTGGCCCGCGCTCTCTTTGAAGCGGGAATTTTGACGCAAGAGCAAGTTCAGGCAGCAGCCGCACAACGCACACCTACCCGTAACTTAGCGCAAGTCGTTGTAGATAACGGCTGGGCATCGCGCGAACAGATCATCCAAATTGCGCCACAAGCGCTGGGATCGTCAAGCGAAGTTACATCGTTTGGCCCTCCCCCGGTTTACACGCCTTCTGTTGCGCCTTTACCTTCGCCAACTGGCTATAATGCAAGCACGCCGGAATTAAGTGGTCGCACCAGGCTTACTATAAAAAAACTGGATGTTTTGTCCGTAGCATTAACCCAGGCCGCTATCGGAGCCGTTTTTGGAATCTTCATCGGCGCATTTTATGGACTATTTCTTGGCTCAATGATGGCCATGATGACCTCAGGGATGTCTGGTGCAGGTGGCTCTCCCTCGGCTGGTGGAGGCGTAGCAGGCTTTCTTATTGGTATTATCGTGTTTCCCATCATGTATGGAATTCTGGGCTTCATTGGTGGCGCTTTAGCTGCCTTCGTTTATAATCTCGTGTCGAATGCTTTTGGCGGCATTAAGATGGATGTAGAGGCCATTCGTTAACTGTCAGACGCACGCTTATCGTTTTAAAAGGATTTCATGAACGACAATTCACCATTTGGGCCACCAATTCCGGCGCCGGGCGGCTACGGCAGTGGACAGGGGCCGTATTCAGAGCAAGTCAATGGCACGATGGTTTTAGTGCTGGGTATTTTGGGCATAACGATTTGCGGTTGTTGCGCGCCTTTTGCCTGGATCATGGGCAACAACGCCCTTGCAGCCATTGATGCGGGACGCGCCAATCCTACTGAACGCGGCAATGCCCACATCGGGCGCATTTTGGGCATGATCGGCACAGGGCTTATTGTGCTTGGCCTGTTAGCCTACATAGTGCTTATGATGGTTGGTGGCGCGATAATCTCGCAGGGCAACAGGATGCAGCCACCGAACTCCACAACCTTCGCTCCGGCGCCTGGTGGCCTACCGCCTGGTCAATAAACAAACCATACGAGAGATGACCGAACAAGAATTAGCTGGCGCATTATTTAACTCTGGCTTATTAACACGGGAACAAATTGTAGCAGCGGCGGCTGAGCGTTCTCCACACAAAAATTTCGCGCAAGTTGTCGTGGAAAAAGGCTGGGTTAGTGCCGCGCAAATTGCGCAGCTCGATCCACACGCTCTACCAACTCAGGCGATGTCAGGTCAGGCCATGCCGTCAGCCTTTGACACTTCAGCGTTTAGCCAAGCGACGAACATCACAGGTGGGCAGCCATTGTTGAACGCATCACCAATCCCAGCACCTGCTTTCGTTCCCGGCGGCTCTGCTCCAGCTTACCATGAGGGTTATCCGCAATCGGGCAATGGCACTTTAATTTTAGTGTTTGGCATTTTAGGTTTGGTGTTTTGCCAGATTTTTGGGCCTATTGCCTGGATTATGGGCAATAACGCCCTTGCAGCCATTGATGCGGGACATGTCAATCCCCTCGAACGCACTAATGCCAATGTCGGGCGCATTTTGGGCATTATTAGCACAGTTTTCCTGGTTATAATCATGGTTTTCGTGTTATTGGTGATGTTAGCCGCCATCACCACGACACCGAATCCCAATTCGTTTGGAACACCCAATTCAGGCGTTGCAATAGTTCCAAACCCACCTTCACCGTAAAGAGATATTGATGCTTGATCAATTCATAACGCGCTTAGAAAACCGCAGTCCCTTGCCGCCCCTTTTTCCCAAGCAAGCTTGGGACGTTGCTTTATCATGCGAAATTCAAAGCGCGCCCGGCCTTTCCGACAATGAACGCGCCGGGCTTTTACTGTGGAACGATGATTTAGAGGCTTCGCACAACATTTCGCAGGGCATTAGCACACCAACGGGCAGTTTCTGGCACGCTATTATGCACCGCCGTGAGGGCGATGCCGGTAATTCGCTTTACTGGTGGCGCCGGACGGGCAATCATCCAGCGTTTGCTGAAATTTACCAGGCGGTTTTGCCTGTATTGGAAAGTGAAACAGAAAAAGGCGGGGTGGAATTTAAAGCTTCGTTATCCCGCGCTGAGACATGGCTGCCCGATGAATTCGTAAGGCACTGCGAGCGTGCCCGCAATGAAGAGTGGCCTCAGCGTGTGCAAGAGGCCGAAATCAAAGCGTTAGTGCATTGGTGCCATCAACATAATGAGTAAAACCAACAGACGGCTGCAATTTGTAAATTGCAGCCGTCTGTTTATTCACAACATTTCTATTCCGCTAATACATCGCTGGCCGTGAAGTGCTCTTCAAGCTCTTCGAGTTCCTCTTGGCCTTCCTGAAGTTGGCCGTTTTGCACACGCACGCGCTGGGCGGCGCCTGCTTTATCGGGGCTGGGGCGTTTGCGCACTTCAAATTCGACGTTCAGGCCTTCGTAAATTTCATCAAAACCATAGCCATCCATCACGTCATCAAGATGAAAGAAATAATCCAGACCATCATGCCCGGCAATGAAGCCGTAGTTGCGATCCCAGAACTTACGCTTAATGATGCCTTCCAGGCGTGACACCTGAGGCGATGATTCGGCGCGTTCCATGTAAGCATCGGATTCGATATGGTTGGAAACAAACTGTGTTTGCATCTCGGCCTTCTGGCGCGAGAATTCGCGGCGGCAATCTTCGCAGAAGAACTTTTGCCCCTTGCGCGGATGAAAGGTCGTCCACACCAGACGGACGCCTTTATGAATCGGCGCTTCGCAGGCCAATTGATGACGCTCGTATTTCAGTTCCAGGCGATGCAGCAAATCATCCAGCCAGATGATGTCGTAATCCTTCACGCGCGCTTCATCGCGCGGGTCGGCAAACTCCGGCGAACAACTGCCTTTAATGGAAGCAATGGCCACACGCTTGCCCAGGCGCCGCACGTTTTGCAGCATGGGCGTAAAATCGCGGTCGCCAACGACAGCCAAACCAATATCATAAGCGCCGGGAATCGCCGCGTAATACATCATGGCGGTTGCTAACGAAATATCCACGCACTTTTCTTTAGGCTCAAAAGGGTCATCAGGAGCGCGGTCTATTTTGCGCAGGCGCCGGCCCATGAAATTAACGGGGAAAAGTTCAACTTCGTAGTGATACTCTTCTTTGAGGCGGTCGAAAAAATCGAGCCAGCGTTGCACCGCTTCATCATCGCGTAAATCGTAGTTAGCGGCATAAGAACCAAAAAGATGCACGCGCACTACGTCTATTTCGGCATCGCCCATTTGCCTTGAAACTTCATCAGCTAACACACGAGGCAACTTGCCAAAATCAACGTGAAAATCCGGATCACCAAAGGCATCAGCTAATCGAGGTGTATTGGCATAAAGCCATGTCCCATCAATGAAAAGCATTACTCTAATCATGTAGATAACATCCTTCCTAAAATAGATAAATCAAGAATTCGCGCTCTTACGGTTATTCTATATTTTGAACTCAGGCATTGAAGCGCACGAGTATAACTCATTCTACTCTTAAGGATACAACTCCAACAAAAAAAGCGGAAGAAAATTTCTTCCGCTTTTTATCTGCTGCTTTTTATCAGTTCTCGCTTCGTTTTCAACTCGTTTTCTCTAACTGCTTATCGTCAAGATTTAATCCATCCTAAGCTGGCCCTTAATCATCATCTTGAATCGTTAGTTGAGTTTGCGCCGGAGCAAAAAACGTGGCGACTGCGCGGAGACTTGCAGTCTGATTCTCATTCATTATGCTGTCATCAATTGCAGCAACCCAAACTGAAGCTCGGCGTGCGCCGGCAGCAATAGTAACGCTGGCAGGCACCTTGATTCTATCGGGGAGATTATTTTGCAAAGTTACTGTTAAAGCTTCGCTGAGCTTGGCGTTGCGCGTAACAGTCAGCAAAACCGCGTATGGCCCGCCACTTTCGCTAATGGCAGGTTTGCTTAAAGTGATGCTTAAAGCAGCTCTATCCTCATCGCGCACTTCGACTTGCTGGCGCCCAGGAGCATATCCCGTCAGGTAAGCGCTTATAATCGGCGCTTGCGGCCCATCAACTTCCTCATCGTTAACCGCCGCCACGAAAAATGTAACCGAAGAGGCACCGGCAGGAATAACAACGGCACCCGGCACACTGGCTTCGCTGCGATCAGTAGATGAAAGTTGGACACGCAAAGGCGCTTCGGTTGAGGTATTGCGCGTTACAGTAGCCTTGGCCGCCTGTGCTCCTGCGTTTTCTGTGAAGGAAAGCGGTGTAATGCTGAGTGAAAGGCGCGCTTCATCGTCGTAAATCGTCAGGCGCCCGGTGCCAGGAATCCAACCAGTTGCTCGCCCGGTTATCAATACCAGGCGCGTGCCTTCGGCGACATTGTTGTTTTTCACGCCGATGGGAAACGTAACCTGGGCTTCTCCGGCGGGAATAGTCACGGTCGCCGGAATTTCGACATCGCCAGGGCGATTGGCAAAAAGTTGAACGGTCAAAGGCGTTTCAAAGCCGCCGTTGCGCGTCAGCGTGGCCGTGGCGACGTTGCTCCCGGCGGTTTCATGCGCTTCAGCGGGCGCGATTTGCAAAGTCAACCTTGGCACATCGGCTACTAAAGAGGTGCGTAGCAGCCAAACTTTAGCATTCTCGCCATCGGAAACGTAATAGTCCCGGTTGATGAAGGCCAGACCATCCTCGCCCCACCGAATCAGGGTTCCGACAGTGCCGGTAATTCCACTTAAGCTGCGCGAGGCAATCGGCGTGAACTTATCGCGGTCATAGGCTGTTACAATAACCGGGCCTCGATACGGATCGGATGTGGTGATGAAAAAAACGCGGCCAGACGATTCGTCCACGCAAACCGAGTGACCGCCATCGCCGTAAATTCCTAACTGTTGGCCGCTTTGCGCATCAATAACAAGGCCGTTGGTAAAATACACGAGCCCATTGGAGTAAAGGATGTCTTTGTAAGAACTGTTGTTTTGGTGCTCTCCACTTATTACGGCTACGCCTGTCGCTGTTACTTCCAGGCGATTGAAGCGTGCCGAGTCCTGGCTAAAGCCATAAAGATTTGTGGGACTATCGCTCCATTCAAGCACATCGCCACCCATTCCCGGCACTGTGGTTTGCGGTCGTTGAACGCCGTCATCGAAAATCGCTACGCCTCTGTGGGAATAGGACAACCCTGAAGTGTGCCGCATCACCGCCACCACACCGGGATGTCCCGGTTGCACGACGATGTCCCCCGCATAAAGCTGTCCATAAGGATACTCTTCGACGCCTAAGGAAATTCGTGTTCCGATACTGCGCGAAGACGCATCGTAGCGGCGCACAGCGCCTTGGCCCTGCAAAGCGGCCCAGAAGGTTTTGCCATCATCGGCTTTAGCTAATTTCCAGGGCGCCGCTCCAATCCATGTTGGCTGGCCGACCTGGCCCGTCAGGGGATTAAGGGGCGTCAGGCTGTTCTCATAACCATCGGTGATACTGCTGACAGCGGCCAAGATTTCGCCGCGCGCCGCATCATAAATAATATCGGCGGCAGAAAGATCAACGCGGCGCAGGCCATTGACTTCCGGGTTTATCGGCAAAGGCT